>CALZFZ010000001.1 GCA_945786965.1 uncultured Muriicola sp.
AATAATCTGCTATGAACATAGTACCTTCTTCATCAAAGCGTATGCCATTTCCGATACTTCCTGCCGGTCGCGAAACAAATAGTTCCCCTTCCCCATTTTCAGATACTTTTCCAATGGTACCCTGTTCCTGGAAATTGACTGCAAAAAGATCTCCGGCTTTATTCACGGCAGGACCTTCAATACCTTCGGTAAAAGAGAATTCCGGGGTAAGATCAGTGCTTTGAAAGGAATATCCCATGAATGAAATCAGGGATAAACCAAGAAAGAGGCAGCATGGTATACTATGCAAAAACTTCATGGAATGTATGGGTTTTGTTTAGTCGAATGCCCCTATCTGTTTCTTTTAAGGTGCAAATTTCATTATGTGCATCGTGTTCCAGGAATAGCAAGAATTCCTTATCAGTGGCTGTTTTTAAAAATGTCGCCTTTTCGGAAAGGGTAATTAGCGGACGGGTATCATAGCCCATCACATAAGGCAGGGGAATATGACCCACCGTTGGGATAAGATCTGCCATAAACACCAGTGTTTTTCCCTTGTAAGGTATATGTGGTATCATTTGTTTGTCCGTATGCCCATCCACAAATAATACCCCAAAGCCCAATTCAGAGGTTTCCACAAAAGGCCTGTCAGTATGCTCAATAAAACGAAGTTGCCCACTTTCTTCCATCGGGAGTAGATTTTCTTTTAGAAAAGAAGCTTTTTCACGGGGATTGGGATGTATGGCCCATTTCCAGTGGGCCTCATTGGTCCAGTAAACCGCATTTTTAAAGGCGGGCTCATATCCTGTGCGCGCTGCATTCCATTGAACACTGCCCCCACAATGATCGAAGTGCAAATGTGTCATAAAAACATCGGTAATGTCGTCGCGGTGAAATCCTAGTTTTTTGAGAGAAGCATCGATCGAATGGTTACCCCATCGATAATAATAGCTGAAGAATTTTTCGCTTTGTTTATCCCCCATGCCGGTATCGATCAGGATTAAACGATCGCCATCTTCAACCAAAAGGCATCTGGCAGCAATATCGATCATATTGTTCGCATCTGCGGGGTTCGTTCGCTCCCATAACATTTTAGGCACTACCCCGAACATGGCACCCCCATCTAACTTAAAATTACCGGACTCTACAGGATGTATTTTCATGAAGAAGTTAAAACAGCGCACAAATTAATAAAAGCCAAGCCGATAACTTGTTTTGCCTCCGTATTTTAACAAATCATTGACCATTTTGACTCGATTGAAGCAATTTTTGAAGTTGTTTTCCAAAATAAATCATTCTTTTGATCTCTTTGACACTCAGGAGGCGTTCCTTTTTTAGGATCAATAAGGCGCTTCCATTAGATTCGATGTGGTAATAAGGATTACTTTCCAAAAACAGAACGATCTCATCGGTGAATAATTTAGATACCGCATCCTGATTTTCTCCGCTTAAATGGAAACGTTTGTTAAAATCTGTGTGACCCGGGATGTCGATGTCCTCAAAGCCAGATAGATTGTACAATACACCCAGCAACCCTTCTTTATCTAGCGTAAATAAGGGGACGTTATTTTTGAGTGAAACATACATCAGGGTTGTTTTTACAACCTCTTTGGCAATAAATTCACCTTCAGTAAACTCAAGATCAAAAACACCTTTTTTGCGGTCTTGATCTTCCAGTTGATTATAAGAATACCTGATATTCTTCGATTTAAAAAAGACAAAGTTCCGCAGAAAACGGGTTTTCTTCTTCTTTTTTGGAATGTAGTTCCAACCAAAATCCTTTGCTGTTTCTTTTAAATCTTCCTGCCTTCTTGTAAAATACCGCTCTATAGGTTTTAAAGCCTGTAATGGGATTATTTTTCGGATCGCAAACGGATGTACCGAATTTGTTTCGTGCTTATCCAATCCAACAAGTTCAATGTGCCCTCCTTTCAGATCAAAAATTTCACGGTAGTTTTCTAATCCTTCCAATACCGTATGATCTACAAAACTGCACATGGAAAAATCTAATATCACCTCTTCGTTTTCCGAGATGAGATCTAATTTGTCTTTGAGCTTGTAGTAGTTTAAAAAACTACAGAAATGCTTGATGCTAATAAAGTAATTACCCCCATCTGGTTCCCGGAACATGAGGATATTGGGCTTACCGAGATGTGTAATAAAGAGCAGGAAACTCTTATTAATTAATATGTGGATAATAAATGTAATCAGGATACCGACCACAATACCGGTTATAAGGTTGGTAACTAGGGTAGCAATTATAGTACCCATGAAAATAATAATTTGTTCTTTCCCTATCTGGGCTATCTTTTTCATGGCAGAGGGCGTTGCCAGTTTGTAACCTGTATATACTAAAATAGCAGCAAGTGCTGAAAGCGGTATTTTTCTGAGTTGTTCCTGAAAGATCAAGACAAAGGCTACCAAAAAAAAGGCATGGAAAAAATTAGCCGATCTGTTGGTGGCACCTGTATTTACATTTACGGAGCTCCTTGCAATTACCGTCACTACATTGAGACCACCCAATAATCCACTTATGGTTGTGGCCAGCCCCAGGGCCTTAAGGTCCTTATTCACATTTGAGTGTCTGTTTGCAGGATCTAACTTATCTACGGCTTTTATACTGAGCAAAGACTCTATACTCGCGATAAGTGTTATGGAAAATACTGCAATAATAAAATCCATTTGGAGGACCTTTTCAAAATTTGGAAAAACCAGGGACGACAACACGTCATTTGGAATGGGAATCAAAAACTTTTCATCTAGCGGATATGTGATCTTGAACCAGGAACAAAAATAACTAAAACTAATAGTGAGAATTAGGATCCACATAGGAGCAGGGATCAGTTGAAAATATCGATTCCGAATTTTGGAATAGAACACCATGATAAACAAACTCAGGAATCCGATAATAGCAGCGAACAGTACGCTTAAACTGTCTGTTTCCCACAAAGAGTACAGGCCGTAAGGAATTTGCATTAAAAGGTTCAAGATGTTTCCCGGTTCATTATTATGCCCTATCATAATATGAAACTGTTTGGCAAGAATTCCAATCCCTATGGCCGCTAACATTCCCTGGATAGCCGAAGCAGGGAAGAAATCGGCCAAGCGACCCATCCGAAGAAAACCGAGAAGAATCATTAATAGCCCTGAAAAGACCACTGCCGCCAGGGTAAATAAATATCCCTGGTAAAGATCCCCACCCCCCAATGTCGTGATTGCCCCTAAAAGCACTATTACCAGACCATTTCCAGGCCCTGTTATGGTAACATAAGACCCTCCCAGAACCGCAACAATTACCCCACCAACAACCGCCGGAATAATACCGGAAATAGGTGGCGCTTCGCTGGCCAGGGCAAGCCCCAATCCCAGCGGAAGTGCAATTAAAGAAACCACAAAACCCGCAAAGACATTTTGGGGAAGATCCTTGATAAAGATGGCAGTACGATCTTTTTTTGCTATCATTGGTTTCTCCTTACAATAAGTACATCCGTTGGAAGATCGGAAAGTATATATTCAATATCGTGCGGGAAAATACGGTCTATGAGCCCTGATTTCTCAGGCGCATTCATCACCAAAAGATCTGCACGTACCACTTCTGCATAGTGGCCAATGGAGTATCCTCTTTTTCCAAAAATACTTTGGATCTTTACCTTAATCGATGATACCAGGGATTCAGGCAAGCTTTTAATAATATCTCTAACTCGCGATTCCTCCCTTCTTTTAAGTTTTTCTTTTCGCAAAGAAGCTCTTTTAAGAGACCGGTCGTCTTCTACGGTAACATGCACCTCCTTTTGAGTGATCTCTTCCACAACAGTTATTTGCTGGGCTCCAAGGGCGTTGGCCACCTGAAATGCCTTTGTTATAGCCACAGGCGTATTGGGATCATCAAAACCATTCACCACCACATGTTGGCAGGGCACGCGAATCGCCGAAGGTTTAATCAACAACAACACGGAACAATTTACTTTACGGGTCAGATCCCTGGCTATGGTACCCACATAGAATTGAAACATGTTTTCATGTTGCAGGGCACCCAACACAAGAAGGTCAATTGCAAATTTATTGCATGCCTTAAGAATTGTGGGCACCGGTTTCCCTTCAACCCAATGGATTTCCGGCTGGTTTTCAGGATATTCTATCTTTTGCAGCAACGCCTCAATTTTGGCAAGCTTCTTATCCGTTTTAGTTCCTACATGCAATAAAATAAGTTTTGCATTTAAAAAATAGGCAATCCGGGTTGTCTCCATAATGTTTGCTTCCAGGGAGGGCGAAAACGCAAACCCGAATAAGATGGTATTAAATGGCCTGTTTAAGGAATCCATCAACATGATTTGCGGTGAATATACCATAAAATGCTCTAACGGATTTTTCGGTCAGCCCTATTACGGGGAAACGGAATTAAGAGGCTGATTTTTCTGACTTTTGTCTTTTATTGTTTTTATTTGCCATAGGAAGGAAGCTAGGCGTGAATTGAAAACGCATATCGCTTTTAAAACTCTACCCGTATGCTGGAATTGGCAGGAATTATCATACTTGGGATCATCGCCCAATGGGTGGCCTGGAGGTTAAAACTCCCCGCTATCTTACCACTTATTTTAATCGGGCTCCTGGTAGGCCCTATAGCTACGCTGTTTACGGAAAATGGCGAAAAATTAATTCAGCCCATTTGGAATGGAGAGAATGGCCTTTTCCCGGGGGACGGTCTTTATTATTTTGTCTCCCTTGCCATCAGTATTATCCTTTTTGAAGGAGGGCTAACCCTGAAGCGGTCAGAAATATCTAATGTGGGCCCGGTCATCACTAAATTAATTACTGTTGGCTCGCTGGTCACCTTTTTTGGAGCCGGCCTTGCTGCCCATTTTATATTTGACCTGAATTGGCAAATTTCATTTCTTTTTTCAGCATTGATCATTGTAACCGGACCCACAGTGATTACCCCAATACTCCGGAATATTCCTCTAAAGAAAGATGTATCGGCCATTTTAAAATGGGAGGGGATCTTAATTGATCCGATAGGCGCTTTGGTAGCCGTATTGGTTTTTGAATTCATCAGTGTAGGCCAGGGCCAGGCATATACCAAGATGGCATTGATAGAATTTGGCAAGATATTGCTCTTTGGAAGTACGTTTGGCTTTACGTTTGCCCATGCCCTCACATTTTCCATAAAAAAGAACTTAATACCCCATTATTTACTGAATGTAGCTTCCCTGTCCGTAGTGCTTTTAGTGTTTGTGATGTCGGACATTTTTGCCCATGAATCGGGACTTTTGGCGGTAGTGGTTATGGGGATGGTCATGGGGAACCTAAACCTTCCCAACATAAAGGAACTCCTGTATTTTAAAGAATCCCTGAGTGTTTTGCTGATCTCCATCCTTTTTATTCTCCTGGCGGCCAATATCAATATCAGCGATATGGAACTTATCAATAACTGGAACACTGCCATACTCTTCCTGGTTGTTGTATTTCTGATCCGTCCTTTAGGTGTTTTTTTAAGCACCAGGGGGTCAGGGTTGCAATTGAATGAAAAGGTATTTATAGGATGGGTAGGACCACGCGGAATTGTGGCGGCAGGTATCGCATCCCTGTTCGGCTCGAAACTGATGGCAAAAGGAGAGGTAGGAGCGGAGTTTATTACCCCGCTGGTTTTTATGATCGTATTAGGGACGGTCTTGCTAAATGCGACTACCGCACGACCTATTGCCAAGTGGATCGGGGTATTTCTGAAGCGTTCCGAAGGGATCCTTATCATTGGAGCCAGCAAAGCTTCGCGCCTTATAGGCCAATACTTAAAGCAAAATGATCGGCATGTAGTACTTATAGACAACAACCAATCGAATATCGATAAATGCATGAAAATGGGGCTGGAGGGGATAACCGCTAATATCTACTCAGATACATTAACAGACAACATTGAATTGAACGACGTCGGATATTTGATGGCCCTTACAGGCAATTCTGAAATTAATAAGTACGCCATCAACAAGTTTAGTAAACAATTCGGGGAGAACGGATCATTTCGCCTTGTGAATTCGGATGAAGTGTATGACTCTCAGAACAATCCCAAAGAGGGCCTGTTTTCACATACCGATGATTTTATAAAGTTAACGGAAGTAGCACGAAAATATCCCGCCATCCATGAAATAACATTGGAGGATCAGGGGCATTATGAAAGCCTGATCGAAATTACCAAAGTAGACGATCTTATTATTCCTTTGTTCTTAAAAGGACCAGACGGAGAGCTCACCATTATATCTTCTTTTAGCGAAGAAATAAAAAACATTACCCAGGGATATAAATTGGTGTATATGGGAAAAATGTTTGAAGGCAATAAAAAGGAAATTTAGATGCCGCCAGTACGGTTAGCAACTTAACAGAAGTTAATCATTGAGCTTTAAAACGGCCATAAATGCCTGCTGAGGGATCTCTACATTCCCAACTTGCCGCATTCTCTTTTTTCCTTTCTTCTGTTTTTCCAGCAACTTTCGCTTCCTGGAAATATCGCCTCCATAACACTTGGCGGTAACATCTTTCCGCAATGCTTTAATGGTCTCTCTGGAGATGATCTTGGCTCCGATGGCGGCTTGTATTGGAATATCGAACTGTTGCCTTGGAATGAGTTCTTTTAGCTTTTCGCACATTCTCTTTCCAATGTTCGCAGCATTGTCCGAATGTATCAACGCAGATAAGGCATCAACCGGCTGGGCATTGAGGAGGATATCGACACGGACCAGTTTGGATACCCGCATCCCTATGGGTGTATAATCAAAAGAAGCATAGCCTTTCGAAACCGTTTTTAAACGATCGTAAAAGTCAAAAACGATCTCTGCCAATGGCATATCGAAGTTAAGCTCTACACGTTCGGTTGTTAAATAGGTTTGATTTGTAATTTGCCCCCTTTTATCGATGCAAAGCGACATTACATTACCCACAAAATCGGATTTGGTAATAATGGTGGCCTTGATATATGGTTCCTCTACCCGGTCTATGGTAGACGGATCCGGAAGATCTGAAGGATTGTTCACGATCAGGGGTTTATCGGGATCTTTCCGTGTAAAAGCATGGTAGCTTACGTTGGGCACGGTGGTGATCACGGTCATATCAAATTCCCGTTCCAGGCGTTCCTGGATAATTTCCATATGAAGCATTCCCAGAAATCCACAACGAAAACCAAAGCCCAAAGCCGCACTGCTTTCAGGCGTAAATACCAGGGAAGCATCATTGAGCTGCAATTTTTCCATAGAAGACCGTAATTCCTCAAAATCTTCTGTATCTACAGGGTAAATACCCGCAAAGACCATGGGTTTTACATCTTCAAAACCGGCAATTGGATTTTTCGTTGGGTTGGCAGAGTCCGTAATGGTATCCCCAACCTTAACCTCCCGCGCATCTTTGATCCCCGTAATGAGGTACCCTACGTCACCTGCTTTAATGCTTTGCCTTGGATACTGGGTTAGCTTGAGCGTGCCAACTTCATCGGCATAATAACTTTTTCCGGTGGCCACGAATTTTATCTTCTGCCCTTTTTTGATTTCACCATTTTTAACCCTGAAATAGGTTTCTACCCCCCGAAACGGATTGTAGACAGAATCGAATACCAGGGCCTGTAAAGGCTCATCTTCATTCCCTTTTGGAGCGGGAATCCTTTCGATGACGGCTTTCAGAATTTCTTCAATGCCGATTCCTGTCTTTGCACTGGCCGGGATTACATCTTCAGGATCGCAACCTAAAAGATCCACAATATCGTCGGTTACTTCTTCAGGACTGGCGCTGGGGAGATCTACTTTGTTGAGTATAGGGATTATTTCCAGATCGTTTTCAAGGGCCAGATAAAGGTTAGAAATGGTTTGCGCCTGTATGCTTTGCGCAGCATCGACAACCAAAAGGGCCCCTTCACAGGCGGCAATGGATCTTGACACTTCATAGGAAAAATCTACGTGCCCGGGTGTGTCTATTAAATTCAAGATATATTGCTCCCCTTCATACATGTACTCCATTTGGATCGCATGACTTTTTATGGTAATGCCCCGCTCGCGTTCAAGGTCCATATTGTCTAGCAATTGTTCCTTTTTATCGCGCTCGGTTACAGAGCCCGTAAAGTCAAGGAGCCGATCTGCCAGGGTACTTTTACCATGATCGATATGAGCAATGATGCAGAAGTTCCGAATATGTTTCATTTTCCTTTTCTAGCGGCAATAATTGGAGCGGCAAAGATACAGTTAATAATGCTTATTCCTGCCATTCGACGATAAACAAGTTGGTATCGCGCGTACCCCCGTTATTGCGATTACTGGAGAAGGCAAGATACTTCCCGTCATTAGAGAAAACCGGGAATGCATCAAAAGTTTCACCATGGGTAACACGCTCCAGGTTTTTGCCGTCGAGGTCAATAAAATAGAGATTAAAAGGAAACCCCTCTTCCGCTTCAAAATTGCTGGAAAACAATATCTTTTTTCCTGAAGGATGGAAAAACGGACTCCAGTTGGCATTCCCTAAAAACGTTATTTGTCGCAGGTTACTGCCATCCGAATCGCATATAAAAAGTTCCATTTCCGTAGGTTGTACCAATCCCTGGGATAATAGGTCCTTGTATTCAGCGATGGCTTCCTCGGTTTTAGGGCGGCTTGCTCTGAATATTATCTGAGTTCCATCGGGAGAAAAGAAGGCCCCGCCGTCATACCCTAGTTCGTCGGTGATCTGCTGTACCCCGCTCCCATCCAAATTCATAGTGTAGAGTTCCAGGTCGCCACTGCGCATGGAGGTAAACACAATTTTGTCTCCTGTGGGAGATACCGTTGCTTCGGCATCGTATCCGGGCTCATCGGTAAGCTGCCCCACGATATTCCCTTGAAGATCTGCCACAAAAATATCGAAGGAATCATACACCGGCCATACGTACTTTCCATTTTGACGCAAGGGAACTTCGGGGCATTCTTCACCTGCCAAATGCGTTGAACCATACACAATATGTTCATTGTCCGGGAGAAAATAGGCACAGGTTGTGCGCCCCATCCCCGTGCTGATCATTGGCGGTTTTTTGTCCTGAAAGCTTTCACTGATATTCATCAGGAACATCTGATCGCATTCCATGCCCCAGTCTTTATTGTCAGATTGAAAAATCATCTTGCTATCGTCAAAACTCCAATAGGCCTCCGCATTGTTTCCTCCAAAAGTTATCTGGCGGATCGATTTGAAATACTTTTCTTCAGGGTAAATGAGCGTGTCGGTCCCGGCCATCAAAGAAGGAGCTTCACTAACAGCTTCTTCAGATTTTTTTTGATCGGTTTTACACCCCACTGCCAAAGTTAGTAGCGCTAAAAGAACTATTTTTCTCATAAGTTGTCTAATTTTGCTCAAAATTAATGTCAAATATCATGAAACAAAGCATATTACTGGTTTTTCTTGCCCTATTTATTTCGTGCAAACAAAAAGAACCAAAGATTTTTACCCTTCAGGACGATGTAGATTTACTGGCTAGCGATTCACTGAAAGGCAGGGAAACCGGGACCGAGCAGGAGCTTAAGGCCGCTAAATATATTGAAAACAGGATGAAGGACATGGGTCTGGAACCGAAAGGGATAGAGGGGACCTATTTTCAAACCTTTACTTTCAAACCCAGGAAAGACCCCCATCAGGAAGTACAATATACGATTGCAGGAGACAGCACTACCACAGGAACCAATGTAATAGGTTATATAGACAACAAAGCAACCAAGACGGTTATTATTGGCGCCCATTACGACCATTTGGGGATGGGCGGAGAAGGATCCCTGCACAGGGGCGAATTGGCCATTCATAACGGGGCCGATGACAATGCCAGTGGCGTAGCCGTGCTTTTAAAAGTGGCCCAGGAACTCAAGGCAAGCCCTTACAAAGGGAACAACTATTTGTTCATTGCTTTTTCGGGCGAAGAAATAGGGCTTCTGGGCTCTAATTTCTTTACCAAAAACCCAACGATCTCCTTAGATGAGGTGAATTATATGCTGAACATGGACATGGTTGGCAGGCTCAGGGAAAGTAAGACCCTCTCGGTAAGCGGTACAGGGACTGCCCCTGTTTGGTCCCAGGTGCTGAATGCCACCAACCCGGGCTTCGAATTGGTCTTAAAGGAATCAGGAGTGGGCCCTTCGGACCATACTTCCTTTTACTTACAGGACCTCCCCGTACTCCATTTCTTTACGGGACAGCATGAAGACTACCACAAACCAACAGACGATTCTAATAAACTGAATTATGAAGGTATGGAGCTTATTGCAGTCCATATCATGAACGTGGTTGGAGAACTGGATGATGATCCGAAACTCACCTTTAAAAAGACGAAAAATGAAAGTGAGGAAGTGCCTCGTTTTAAAGTTGCCATGGGGGTAATCCCCGATTACCTTTTCGATGGTAAAGGGATGCGTATCGATGGAGTTAGTGAAGATAAGCCCGCACAGAAAGCCGGCCTTCAAAAGGGAGATATTGTCATTCAAATGGGCGATAGTACCGTTGTGGATATGATGAGTTATATGCGGGCGCTTTCGGTCTTTGAAGAAGGAAATACCACAACCGTTGTCGTCGATCGTGAGGGGCAGAAGATAACGGTAACCATCACTTTTTAATTTTATATAAAAGCACTGCACGCTCGCATAAATATATTGGGAGGGCACCATATTAGATACAACATCAATCGGGGAACTGTAGCCGCCCTCTTACGGGCTCTGGAAGCATTTTCCGGAGGGCACTGTTTTTTTAAGATACAGCCAACATAAAGGAAACCCTCTCGATTCTTGTCTGAAGTCTAAATAATTTTATAGATTTACTGATTAACCTACCTCATGTGAAACTCCCCTTCGTAGTTTTTTTGGGCCTATTTCCCTTGTTCTTAATGAGCCAGACCTTTCAGATATCCGGGTCTGTAAGGGATTCTCAGGGGAAACCTTTGCCTTTTTCCAATGTGATACTGCTGCAAGTTTCGGACAGCACCCAGATAATGGGGATATCGGCAGATGATGAAGGGCGTTTTACCTTAAAAAATATTACACCAGACGTTTACTACTTACAGGCAAAATACTTCGGGTATAACTCCGTACTGGTCCCGATAGAAATAAAGTCGAATATAGAAATAGGAGCCATCGTTTTAGAACAGGATAGCGAGTGGTTAGATGAAGTAGTTTTAATGGGCCAGCAACCTACCATTGAACGAAAAGCAGACCGTATTGTATTTAATGTGGAGAACACCGTGATCAGCGAGGGAAATGCCATGAATATTCTTCGGAATGCCCCGGGGGTCATTGTGGTGCAGGATAATATGGAAATCAGGGGCCAACAGGCAACAGTGTACCTCAATAATCGAAAAGTGCAATTGTCCCAATCTGAGATCCAGGATTTCTTAAAGGGCCTGTCGGGAAATATGATCTCCGCAGTAGAGGTGATCCCGAATCCTCCTGCCAGCTATGCCGCAGAAGATGGCCCCATCCTCAATATCCAAACCACAGAGAATATAGTACCCGGGTACAAGGGAAGTTTAAGGGGCCAGATAGAACAGGCTGTTTTCCCTAAATACAGCTTTGGAACGGGTCACTATTACAAGAGTGATACTTTTAGCATTTTTGCCAACTATACGATTAACCCAAGAAAGGAGTTTGTTGACTCGGAAACCCAAATTAATTATATAGACCCTGCAAATACGGTATTTGCAGACTGGGATACCGGTTATGATAGAACAACACGTTCCTGGGCGCAACAGGCCAATTTAATCCTGGATTTTGTTCCTTCTGAACGCGATCTGATCAATTTTTCCTCCAACCTCAGCTTTTCACCCAATAAAGAAATCCTGAATGAAGTATTTACTGAAATGCGGAACGGGACAGGACAGCTCGATTCTACCCTACAAAATACAAGCACCATTAATGAGGATCTGCTGAATCTTTCTTTCGATCTCAATTATGAACGACGCCTAAAGAAAGAAGGGGCCACCTTAAAATCTAACGTCCATTATACGTATTATAAACTAACGCGGCAGCAAGCTGGCTCCAGTGATTATTTTGATGTTTCGGGTAGTTTTTTGCGCAATTTCAGCTTTTCTACCGATGCCCTGCAGGACATCAATATCTTTACAGGACAACTCGATTATTATACCCCTGTAAAGTCGGGTAGTTTTGAAAGCGGACTCAAAGGGTCGATCATCGAATCGAGCAGCGGGATCGATTACCTGGATGTGAACAACAATCAACCCCCTTTTAATATAGCCCTGTCCGACGTGTTTAACTACAGTGAAAATGTTGCCGCTGTGTATGGCAGTTTTTCGCAGGACTGGAAGTCCTGGTCATTGAAGCTGGGCGTAAGGGCAGAACAGACCAATGTGGAAGCACGTTCAGAGACCTTAGATCAGATAAACACCCAAAGTTACCTGGAGCTAT
The DNA here is from genome assembly GCA_945786965.1 of uncultured Muriicola sp. Lineage (GTDB taxonomy): Bacteria > Bacteroidota > Bacteroidia > Flavobacteriales > Flavobacteriaceae > Muriicola. The sequence continues at coordinate 12,378 of CALZFZ010000001.1, forward strand.
TCCCCTCCGCATACCTTACCAGAAAGCTGGGAGAAAACCATAGCATTACACTGGATTACAGCAGGAAACTTACCCGCCCAAAATACTCGGACCTGAATCCTTTCCGGTATTTTCTGAATGAAAATGATTACGATGAAGGAAACCCCGATCTGGTACCCAATTTTAGTCACAATTTCAATCTTAATTTTAACATCAAAGACACCTATTTCATCGATTTCTATTATCGTGACAATGGTGAATATATCAGCAGGCTTACGTTTCAGGACAACGTAAATCAGACCCTGAGAGAGCTAAAGCAAAATGTACTGACCAGCACTTCCTATGGCCTGGACTTTACCATTGCCACTTCCATTACCCCATCCTGGTATATGTACCTCTATAACTCCGTCTTTTATGAAGATGAAACCTTTTTAGCAGTGGAGAATCCAGGCAAAAGTATAAAACGATTAATTTCGTTGTCGCTGAGATTATCAAAATCTTTAGCTAAATTTTGTTTTTTTGCCTTGTTTATAATGGCTTCTTTGTCAAGTTTTCTGCCGTC
>CALZFZ010000002.1 GCA_945786965.1 uncultured Muriicola sp.
TGAAAGTCAATATAATTAAGGTATTAGTTTTCTGCACCTTTCCATTAGTAGCTATTGCGCAGGATTCTACCTCGATAGCTGCCAAACGTATTTATACTACAAGTTCCCTTATTTACAATGAACCACCGGTTGTTGATGGTGTTTTGGACGATGAAGCATGGCATCTGGCCAAATGGTCCGGAGATTTCATAGAATGGATGCCCGATGAGAATACAAAGCCTAGTCAGGAAACTAAATTTAAAATCCTGTACGATAAGAATTTCATTTATGTGGCCTACAAGTGTTATGATAGTGAGCCAGATAAAATTGAAAAACGATTGTCTCGCCGGGATGGATTTGCGGGCGACAGAATTGCCATTGTAATTGATAGTTATCATGATAAACGAACTGCATTTTCATTCAGCACCACTGCAGCCGGGGTTAAAGGCGATGAATTTGTTTCTGAGAATGGGAGCAACTGGGACGATAGTTGGAACCCAATCTGGTTTACGGCTACAAATATTGACGAAGAAGGCTGGACAGGTGAGGCTAAGATTCCCTTTAGTCAGTTAAAATTTGGAAAAGCGAAGGAACAAGTGTGGGGTTTACAGATTACACGTTTAGTATTCAGAGAAGAAGAACGATCTGTATGGAATCGTGTTCCGTTAGACGCCGCTGGGTTTATTAGTGAGTTTGGAGAACTTCATGGGTTACTAGATATTGAGCCTCAAAACCAACTGGAAATACAACCGTTTACTGTAAGCCAATACGATACCTACCCGGCAGAAAGTGGGAATCCCTTTAGGGATGGATCGGATTATACACTCAATGGAGGACTGGATGCCAAAATAGGGATCACGAACGACCTTACCCTGGATTTAACCGTAAATCCTGATTTTGGACAGGTAGATGCCGATCCCGGGGCTATTGCACTGGACGGTTTTCAGATATTTTTTCAGGAAAGGCGTCCATTTTTCGTTGAAAACAAGAACATATTCGATTTTAGATTTGCCAATGGGAACGACAATGTTTTTTACAGTCGCCGCATTGGAAGAAATCCTCAGGGATCGCCAAACCTTGTGGATGGAGAATTTGCAGATATACCGGGCAATACAACTATTTTGGGCGCAGCAAAATTTTCCGGTAAAACTAAAAATGGCTGGTCTGTTGGATTGCTCGAAAGTGTCACTGCTAAAATGTTTGCCAAAATTGACACTAACGGGGATCGAAGGAAAGAAATCGTTGAGCCATCAACGAACTATTTGGTTGGCCGACTACAAAAGGATTTTAATGATCGGAATTCCTACGTGGGAGGCATCTTTACGGCTACGAACAGAAGTCTGGAAGGAAATTTGGATTATTTAAGATCAGCAGCCTACACGGGCGGCTTCGATTTTCGGCACAACTGGAAAGACAGGAACTACTATATAGAAGGCAATCTTGTAACAAGTCATGTTCGAGGGAGTGAAGAAGCGATCAGAAATACCCAGGAAAGTATTACCCATTTATTTCAGCGGGTAGATGCCTCTCATGTGGCAGTAGATCCAAATAAAACCTCGTTGACCGGTACTGGAGGTAAAATAGAATTTGGTAAAGCCGGCGGTGGAAACTGGAGGTATGAAGGCGGAGTAATCTGGAGGTCACCTGAATTGGAATTGAACGATGTGGGATTTCTTCGGCAGGCCGATGAGATCCGGCAATATGCAGAAGTAGAAAGGTTGTTTCTAAAGCCAACTAATTTTTATCGCCGTGCCCGGATTAGTTTTGAACAATATACAACCTATGATTTTGAAGGCAATTACAATCGCATTCAATACCAAATGGAAGGGAATATTAACTTTACGAATAATTGGTTTTTGGAAGCTGGGGGTGCACACAAGCCCCGTATATTTTCCAATACCGTTTTAAGAGGTGGACCCCGCTGGAGATATTCTGAAGAAAATTTTGGTTACCTTTTTATAGCATCGGACTCCAGGAAAAAATTCAGTTTTTTACTTGGCTATATTAATAGTCAGATGAAACAGGACAATTTTTCTTTAGAACGATATGTAGTAGAATTAAACTATCAGCCTTTTGACGCCTTTAACCTTTCACTTGAAATGGAATATGAAGAAAACCCGAATAAAACCCAATACGTTACAACGTCAGATTATGCGGGAACAACACGCTATATATTAGGGGCCATAGATCAAAAAACATTTGCAACATCTATCCGTTTCAATTACAGTATAAACCCCAATCTCAGTGTTCAGTATTATGGACAACCCTTTATATCCAGGGGAACATATACAGACTTTAACTATGTAAACAATCCTATTGCTGATGATCTTGGGGAGCGAGTAATATTATTTGATCCAGATCAGATTTCGAAGACCAATTCTGTTTATACTATTGATGAGGAGGTAGATGGAACTATAGACTATACATTCGATGACCCTGATTTTGCATTTGTGCAGTTTCGTTCTAATCTGGTTGTACGGTGGGAGTACATACCAGGTTCTGAGGTATTTTTGGTTTGGTCACAGGGAGTCACCGGACTGGGCGATCCAACGGACTCTTTAAGCCGTAGTTTGGACCGTCAAATTTTTGGCCAAAAACCTGAAAATACGTTTTTAATCAAGGTCACTTATCGATTTGTGCTCTAAGCGGTTCCTCGAAATTATATACTATCCGTGAGTTTTTGACGTTTTGCCCTTACGAACAATTCAAAAACTATAATGATGAAACGGAATCTATGCTTTCTTTTAATGGTTACGGCGGTCTTGTTTTCTTGTTCCTCAGACAAGGAAGCAATGGACACAGCGACTAATAGTATTTTAGGGACCTGGGATCTTACGGCATTACAATTGGATGAAACTACGGCCACAGATGATATGGAAATGGGGCAGGATCTCTTAAATTTTCTAACAGCGATAGACTGCCATATTGTAACACTCACATTTAATGAAGACCTCAGTTTTATTACGGAAAATTCAGTGAATTATATCCAAATCAATGTAAATTCGAATGGCTCGGGCCTGGATGTGCCTTGTCCTACTGAAAAAGACACGGATGATTCAGTATATACCTATGAAAATGGTGTATTGACCTTTGTTGATGACAATCAGGAAACTGTTTCTGTAGAAGCCGCTATTACCGGCAACATGATGGTAATAAGTGCGCAGGAGTTAGGTGTTGATAATTTTGATGCCGGAGGCGATTTGGTATTTACAAGAAGATAAGTTAACAAAAACACGATTCTAAAAACCCTCCTGGCGACAAGAGGGTTTTTATTTTTAAGAAATTTATGTTTTAATGAGCTTCCAGCCAGTTGGAGCCCATTCCCAGATCTACAACGAGGGGTACTTTCAATTGGTAGGCATTTTCCATTTCATTTTTGATCATTTCTTTCACCTTTTCCAATTCCGGTTTGTAGACATCAAAAACCAATTCATCATGGACTTGTAAAAGCATTTTAGTTTTATACTTTCCTGCTACCAGTTTTTTATGAATATTGATCATAGCTATTTTAATAATGTCTGCAGCACTCCCCTGAATAGGGGCATTTATGGCATTTCGTTCTGCTGCTCCTCTCACGACGGCATTACTACCATTAATATCTTTTAGATAACGGCGTCTGCCCAAAACGGTTTGCACGTATCCATGATCCCTGGCAAAATCGATTTGCTCACTGATATAATTACGCAATTTTGGATAGGTTTTGTAGTAGGTTTCAATAAGCTCTTTCGCTTCGGTCCGGGAAAGATCGGTTTGGTTGCTTAGTCCAAAAGCCGAAACCCCGTAGATAATCCCAAAATTAACTGTTTTGGCATTTCCCCTTTGTTCACGGGTAACTTCGCTCAATGGAATATTGAACACCTTGGAGGCAGTAGAAGCATGAATATCCTCACCATTTTTAAAGGCTTCTATCATGGTGTCCTCATCGCTAAGTGCAGCAATAATTCGTAATTCTATTTGTGAATAATCAGCTGCCAATAACATATAATTTTTATCCCTCGGCACAAATGCCCTACGTACCTGTCTTCCCCGTTCTGTCCGTATGGGGATGTTTTGAAGGTTGGGGTTGTTACTGCTAAGTCGGCCTGTAGCTGCCACAGTTTGCATGTAATCTGTATGTACTCTTCCCGTACTTTCTTCCACCTGCTCTGGTAAGGCATCTACATAGGTGCTTTTCAATTTTGCAAGGCCTCTGTACTCCAGAACATCCCTAATGATCTGGTGCTCCTTGGCCAGGGATGAGAGCACATCTTCGGCCGTTGAATACTGGCCTGTTTTAGTTTTTTTTGGTTTAGCTACCAATTTTAGCTTGTCGAACAAGATCTCACCCAATTGTTTGGGCGAACCTATATTGAACTCTTCGCCCGCTTCGGTATAGATCTTTTGTTCCAGGTTTTTTATATCCGTATCAAGGTCCTTCGTCAATCCCTTTAAGAAGACCGTATCCAGGTTAATACCCTCCAATTCCATATCGGCTAACACACTAAGGAGAGGAATCTCTATGTCGTTAAAAAGATCTATGGTTTTTGCTTCTACCAGTTCTTTTTTAAAATGTTGTGCTAACTGTAAGGTTACATCCGTATCTTCCACGGCATATTCTGTTTGCTTTTCTAAGGGAACATCCCGCATGCTCATCTGGTTTTTACCTTTTTTTCCAATGAGTTCAGTAATTGAAACCGGGGTGTAGTTGAGGTAGGTTTCTGCCAGAACATCCATGTTGTGGCGCATATCCGGGTTAATTAAATAATGGGCCAACATGGTATCAAAAAGAGGGCCTTTGGCCGTAACATTATATTTCCGAAGTACCTTGATATCGTATTTTAGGTTCTGTCCAATTTTTTCGATATCCGGAGATTCAAAGAAGGGTCTTAATTTTTCAATGGCTGCCTGGGCTTCTTCCTGATCTTCTGAAAAGGGTAGGTAAAAACCCTTTCCGGCTTCCCATGAGAAAGCAATACCAACTAATTCTGCGATCAGGGGATTCAGGGAAGTGGTTTCCGTATCAAAGCACACAGACCGTTGTTTCATTAGATTGTTGAGGAATAGTTCCATGGCCATTCCCTGTGCAACGCTTTGGTAAACATGAGGGATGTCCTTGATCGTTTTCCGTCCCGAAATTACCTCAAGGGTCGCAGGGGCAGTACCGTTGTTACCAAATAAAGAGAACTGGCCACTTCCTGCCGACTGTGATACTTTTTTTGCTGTTTCGGTACTGGTAACCTGAGTAGGAGAATTTTCTGTTTCCCCGGAAAATAGCTTTAAAAATTGTTCTCTCAATCTCCGGAATTCCAATTCCTCAAAAATCTCTTGTACCTTTTCACTATCGGGCATCGAAAGTTCGTAGTCGGACGCATCGAAAGAAACATCGCAGGTAATACATATGGTCGCTAATTTTTTTGAAAGCCGGCCCAATTCTGCGTTTTCTTCAACTTTCTCCTTCATTTTTCCCTTTAACTTGTCGGTATTTTCCAGCAGCGCTTCCAGAGAACCATATTCCTCAATGAATTTTTTAGCTGTCTTATCGCCAACCCCGGGCAAGCCCGGTATATTATCACTGGCATCACCCATCATTCCCAGGTAATCTATTACCTGTTCCGGCCTTTCGACCCCAAATCTCTTTTGTATCTCCGGGATCCCCCAGATCTCTATACCATTGCCCATTCGAGCAGGCCTATACATAAATATATTTTCCGATACCAATTGCCCAAAATCCTTATCCGGGGTAACCATGAACACTTTATAATCCTCTTTTTCGGCCTGTTTGGCCAGCGTACCAATGATATCATCGGCTTCCAATCCGGAAACTTCAACGCAGGGAATATGCATTGCCTTTAGAATGTTTTGGATATAGGGCACGGCAATTCGAATAGCATCGGGAGTTTCATCACGGTTAGCTTTGTAGTCTGCGTATAGTTCTGTGCGTTCCGCACTTCCATCTTTATCAAAACAAACGGCTAAATGATCTGGTTTTTCCCTTCGAATCACATCAAACAAAGAATTCATAAACCCCATGATGGCAGAGGTATCCATTCCTTTAGAATTAATACGCGGATTTTTAATCAATGCGTAATATCCCCTAAAAATCAAGGCATATGCATCTAATAAAAAAAGTCGTTTTTGATCTGCCATGGCATTATAGTTTATAGTTTTCAAAACTACAAAGATTCTATGCGATTCTAAAGGATCATTCCCCCAGATAACTTGTGGAGGGTTGATTTATATGACCCTCCTCTGAGTAGATCCGATAGGAAAATCCGGGATGTATGCAGTAGCCGCCAGTTTCACCATTTTTATTGATGGCGATAAATCCTATTTGGAAATCTTTATAATTTTTATTCTTTGCAATAATTCGTTTTACCCCTTCTTCGCAAGCTTCCTGCGGTGATTTACCCTGGCGCATGAGCTCTACGATTAGAAAACTGCCAACCGTACGTACTACCAGTTCTCCCATTCCTGTTGCTGTAGCACCCCCAACTTCATTATCGATAAAGAGTCCGGCTCCTATAATGGGAGAGTCGCCAACACGGCCTGCCATTTTATAGGCCATACCACTTGTGGTGCATGCGCCTGAGAGATCCCCGTTTTTATCAATCGCCAACATTCCGATCGTATCGTGATTTTCTATATTGATAATGGGTTGGTACTGAGATGTTTTTTTCCATTCGAGCCATTCTTCTTTGGATTTTTCGGTTAGAAGGTTTTCTTTTTCAAACCCTTTTTCAATAGCAAATTTTTCGGCTCCCTTTCCCGCCAGCATCACATGGGGGGTATCTTCCATGACTTTCCGTGCCACCGATACGGGATGCACAATATTCTCGATATATACCACAGCTCCACAATTGCTGTCCTTATCCATAATGCAGGCATCGAGGGTAACATTCCCGTCCCTGTCTGGCCTACCTCCGTTCCCAACAGATTGATTCGTTACATCTGCTTCTTCTATCATCACCCCCTGTTCCACAGCATCCAGTGAGTTACCTTCTTTGTTAAGCACCTCCCAGGCCTTATTGGTTGCATTTGGGACATCCCAGGTGGCAATGACCACAGGATGTATATTTTTTAATACTGGGGTTGAAGATTCCGTTTCCACCGTTGTTTCTTTACAGGAAGTGACCAAAGGGCTTGCAATTATTGCAGCGGTACTTAATCCTGAATTTTTCAAAAACTTTCTTCTTTCCATTCGCTTGTGTTGATTACATTTATAGACCTAAATATAGGTATTATGATAGTAGAAGTTTGTGCAAATTCCCTGCAATCTGCCTTAAATGCTCAAAGTGCCGGGGCAGACAGGATAGAGCTTTGTTGCGAACTGGCAGTTGGAGGAATTACTCCTTCTTATGGGCTATTGAAAAAAGTTAGGGAGCAGTTAAAGATTCCTGTTTACGCCCTGATAAGACCCAGGAGTGGAGATTTTACGTATTCCGATCCTGAATTTCAAACAATGAGGGAAGACATATCCCTCTGTGTTAAAATGGGATTTGATGGGATCGTTGCCGGAGTGCTGAAAAACAATTTTGAGGTAGACTGGGAACGAACAAAGATACTTGTAGAAGATGCAGGACCCTTGTATTTTACCTTTCACCGTGCCTTTGACTGGGTAAAAGATCCGTTGGATACTTTTTCTCAGCTTCAGGAAATGGGAGTTCAAAACGTACTTACGTCCGGACAGGCAACATCGGCAATATTGGGGATGCCCCTTCTAAAAGAATTGATGCACCTTTCAAAGTACTGCAACATTATGCCCGGAGGCGGAATACGTGAATCCAATGCAGTTATATTCAAAGAGATGGGTTTTAATACGATACATTTATCGGGTACACGTTTTGTACCTAATACGAAGGGCTTGCGACCAATTTCTATGAATTCTCCTGATTACTTGTCTGAAACCGAAGTTCCTATCTCAGATGTGGATTTGTTGAGGAAGGTGATAAAAAGCGTTAAATAATATCTAAAAGGAAGGGGTCTTAGCTTTCTAAAGAAATATATTTGTAAAAAAGGAGTATGATAATAATATTGCGCTGGATTGTATTTATTGCCATTTACAGCATTATGGGGTATTATTCACTCCAGGCTATAAAAACGGCTACCCGCTTTCCTTATGTGTACTATGCGTTTATATTAATAGCATTGCTCGTACTAGGTAATTTAGTGTATCAATTTAGTTTCGACAGTGATGGCGCGGTATTAAACCGACCTAAAAGTTATGCGTTCGGTTTTTTGATGGCGATGCTTACATTCCAGATCATCACCATTATGTTTTTATTTTCTGAAGATATATTCAGGGTTTTCCTGGGGATCTATCAAAAACTCTTTGGTACTGCCAGCGAATTCAGTTTGCCTGAAAGAAGACGTTTTTTAAGCCTTTTGGCTATGGGTATTGGGGCTATACCCTTTAGTGCTTTGCTCTATGGTATGTATAGAGGGAAATACAATTTTAAGGTCCTTAAATACCAACTGGAATTCGAAGATTTGCCGGAAGCTTTTAACGGGTATCAGATAACACAAATTTCCGATGTCCATAGTGGGAGTTTTGACAATAGGACCAAAATAGAATATGCAGTAGATCTCATCAATAAACAACAAAGTGATACAATACTATTCACTGGAGATTTGGTGAACAATTTAGCCTCTGAAATGGAACCCTGGAAAGAACTTTTCTCAACGTTGGAAGCAAAGGATGGGATGTATTCTATTCTTGGTAATCATGATTATGGTGACTATTATGATTGGAAACAAAATCTCGAATTAAAGGCAGAGAACCTCGAGTCGCTAAAACGGATTCAAAAGGAAATAGGTTTTGATCTTCTTTTGAATGAAAGTAGATATCTTAAAAAAGGGAATGACCAAATAGCATTGGTAGGCGTTGAAAACTGGGGTAGGGGTGGTTTTAAAAAAGCAGGAAATTTGAAGAAAGCAACTAAGGGAATCCTCAAGGACGATTTTAAAATACTATTAAGTCATGATCCTTCGCATTGGGAAGACGTTGTGATCCATGATGAATACCACTACCACCTTACCCTCAGCGGGCATACCCATGGCATGCAATTTGGGATCGAAATTCCGGGCTGGGTCAAATGGAGCCCTGTAAAATGGCGTTATAAATATTGGGCCGGGATTTACGAGGAAATGGGTCAACTCATTAATGTTAATCGCGGATTTGGATTTTTAGGATATCCCGGCAGGGTTGGTATTTGGCCTGAGATCACGGTTATTACCCTCAAAAAAAAATTGATTTCCTGAGCCTGCGTACCGCGGATTCTTACAAAATCTGAGCTTTCATTAGATTTTTAACATTTTTTCTTACATTTGACCTATAACCCAATGATGTACATATGTCTAAATTCGGTGAACTTATAGACCTCAACATACCGGTTTTGCTTGATTTCTATGCTGAATGGAATGAACAATCTACTGCCATGCATCCTGTGCTTAGAGACGTTGCCGCTGCGCTCGGCGATAAAGGCAAGGTGATAAAAATAGATGTGGATAAAAACAAAGAACTTTCCCAGGCACTGCGGGTAAAGGGGCTTCCAACCTTAATGATTTACAAAAAAGGAGAAATGGTTTGGAGGCAAAGTGGAGAGCAAGATGCCAACACCCTTATAGGCATTCTAAACGAATACGTCTAATAGTCACATTTTAAGGGTATACTCAGAATTTTCAATTGGTTTCCTATGGTGACCACCAACTTTTGGTGCTAGTCAGTGTTTGTATTATCAATTGCCGACGTATCCGATAGAGGAAGGGTGTCTAATATAGCTTCATCCTCTTCTTCTAAAACCGGTTCTTCCTCTAACATATCTTCCTTGTAGAAATGACTGAACTGGTCAATATGCTCATTGAAGACAAGAGTTTCTTTTTCTGCAATCTCCCGGTCATTGTTTTCTATAAGAATGTCTATGTTTCTGCGATATGCTTCCATATCTCCAATAATATCTTCAATATTTTCATATTGCTCATCTAAAGGCGTACCAGCGTAGTAGTTCAAGCGGTCCTGATAAATATTTTTAAGTTCATGAAAGAGGTCCCTTGCTTTCTGTGTTTCACCCACTTTATAATATCCATCAACAAAAGGTTCAACGAACGTATAGAAGCCGTAGGACGCAACAGGCATATTTTCCATTGCCAGGTCTATTATCTCTTTGGCTTTGTCAATTTTGTTCTCATTGATTAGCGCTTCAACAAGTCGGGCTAAATTACTCCTGAATGAAAGTCCCTGTGTTCTGGTCTGAGGATCGTGATAAATGTCCGGACTGCCGGAATTACCCCATTCCCAACTTTTTACAATGGAGTACATGATCTCCGTATCTATTCGACCCATTTCATAAGAACTACGGTTCTGTGTTTTAATGGGTACCAATTTGTATGCCAGCCCCTCTAACTGAAGATAGTCTTTCATCCAGATATATTCTGCCTTGTCAAAACTTCCCCCGGAGAAATAAATGGGCCGCTTCCAATCATTGTTGGCCATAATATCTAGCATCAATATCCTGTTTTTGGGAAGCACTTGTGGCAGGTCTATGTCGATGTAATCCACGATCAGTGCAGAGTCTTTTTCTTTTACTAAACCAGATTCCAGGACGTTTTTCTTATTGACCGGAATTCGGATCTGTTTGGTTGGATAATACACAAGATCCAGGGTGCTTTCCGGGTATGCACTTAGGTCGGCATCTTGTTTCTCAAGGATATAGCGAAGTTTGGTCTGTGGTTTATTACTTTGTATCCAATTCATAAAATCTTTGATATCCCATCGTTTGTCTGTTATCCCCTGGTAATAGATCACATCCCTGTTGCCGTAGCGATACAGGTCATGGGTTAATTGAGAAGGAATGGGATCGCTTCGATAGGCTTTTCGCTTCATCTGGTCTACATACCAGTCAGTGGCAAAAAGACTGGTGCAAATAACGCGAACGTCATTCCGGTACCCTTCAATTTCCTGCACGTACCAGAGCGGAAAGGTGTCATTATCACCAATGGTAAATAGCATGGCCCCTGCTTCTTCCTGGCAGGAATCCAGATATGCTTTGGCTGCCGAACGGGCCGTATACCGTCCGGAGCGGTCATGATCGTCCCAGTTTTGATAGGCCATGACGCCGGGAACGGCTAACAGACATATCAGCGTAATGACGGGAGCCCAAACTTTGGGTTTAATAAATTTCCTGAATTCATCAAAAAGCCCATAGACGCCAAATCCTATCCACAAAGCAAAAACATAGAACGAACCTACCAGTGAATAATCGCGTTCACGGGGCTGGAAGATATACGGATTTGTATAGAATTGAATGGCAAGTCCCGTAAAGATGAAGAATACGAAAAGGACCCAAAACTGCTTGGGATCTTTTGAAATCTGGAATACCAGGCCAATAATTCCCAGGATGAATGGGAGGAAGAAATAAGTGTTTCTGCCTTTGTTATCCAGGACATCGCCCGGGAGATTTTCCTGGCTTCCCAATCGAAGGCTGTCAATAAAACCAATACCACTTAACCATTCCCCATTCCCATTATATCTGCCCTGAACATCGTCTTGTTTCCCCACAAAATTCCACATAAAATACCTCCAATACATGTATCCAAACTGAAACTGTACCATGTATTTTATATTCTGCCACACAGAAGGAGGCTGTACCTCAATATATTCGCCAAATTGTCTGAGGAAGCTTATGTATTGTTCTTCATCAATTTCTCCGTTCGCATAGCCCGTTTTAATCTGCGTAACAGCTTTTTGCAATTCTTCATTGCTCGATTTCATCCGGAATTCAAGAGGCCCAAAGAATTTCATGTAGTTTTCGGCATGCTGATTGCTCCACATACGGGGTAATATGCCCTGATGGTCCTTATTTGGGCCCTGCATGGCATCCTTGTATTTATTGACAATAATATATTTTCCCAGGGCTTCGTCTTTCTCATATTTTGGCTTATCGTCCTGATCATCTCCGGGAGGTGCAAAAGCATCTGAATAGTAGTTGCCATAGATAGGACTATCCACACCCGGATATTGTTCGCGGTTGTAATATGCTAAAAGAGATCTTGCATCGGAAGGGTTGTTTTCGTTGATAACAACATTGGCATTGGCCCGTATTGGAAGTATAAGCCAGGAAGAGAATCCAAGGATCAGGAACATGCCACACAGCACTAAGGTATTGGCAGTTCGGTAATTGTTCTTGCGGGTATAGCGCAGGGCGTAATAAAACGTGGCTGCAAAAAGAAGCCCCATGATAATGGTTCCGGAATTAAATGGGAGGCCAATACTGTTAATGAAGAAAACCTCGCTCCAACCAAATAACTTTAGCACATAGGTCAGCGAAAATTTATAAACCAACATCAATATTCCAACCACAATGATATTAGCTAGCAAAAAGTTTTTTACCGTGGTTGTTTTGTACTTTTTAAAATAATAAAGGAGCCCGATGGAAGGTATGGCCAGAAAGCCCATAAACTGTATTCCAAAGGTCAAGCCAACAACAAAGGAAATAAGGATTAGATAACGGTTTCCCCTGGGATGGTCTATGTTGTCTGTCCATTTAATACCGAGCCAAAGCAAAAGAGCCATGATAAAACTAGCCATGGCATAGACCTCTGTTTCTACAGCATTGAACCAAAAACTATCCGAGAACGTAAAGGCCAGAGCCCCCACGATACCACTCCCAAAAACGGCCATGGCTTTACTATTGCTGAGGTCACCAGCATCTGATATGAGCTTTCTGGTTAAATTGGTAATGGTCCAGAACATAAAGAGAATGGTAAAAGCGCTGGAAACCCCGGACATATAATTTACCATTCTTGCTATCTGGTCTGCTTCCAGGGCAAACATGGCAAAGAACGCACCAAACATTTGTAATAAAGGAGCACCGGGTGGGTGGGCTACTTGCAGTTTAGCAGAGGTAGTGATATATTCGCCGGCATCCCACCAACTGCCTGTTGGTTCTACCGTTATTCCGTATACTATTAAGGCAATAAAAAAAACTCCCCAGCCAAGGATAGAGTCCCACTTTTCAAAGTTTTTTGAAAACATGAATCATTGAATTTACCGATCGTGGCGAAATTACTAATTAAAATAAAATTGGTGGTATATATTTCATAAACCTTTAACAGGCAGAGGAACTCAGTATTTTCCGATTATTGTGTTTAAAAATATTTGTGCAAATGAAACTTTGTCTTAAATTTGCACGCTCTTTAGCGCCATTGGCCTATGGTGTAATTGGCAACACAGCTGGTTTTGGTCCAGTCGTTCTAGGTTCGAGTCCTAGTAGGCCAACAAATAGTTAAAGGTAAAAACCCGATATCATCAGATGCCGGGTTTTTTTTATTGTATCATATTAGTTTCAAATCCTTTACTTGTGCAGTGTAGCCCTCAATAATTCAGGATGAGAATCCTTCTTTTCCCTCCTTATCAGAGGTATCCTCCGGTAAGTCTTCAATGCTATTTTCGGCAGCTTCATGCGAGCCTGTTTCTGTATCCAAATGTTTGGAATGCTTCTCGTGTTCTATCCCTTCATAGGACTCATCGCGCGCCGCATATTCCGCATCCAGGGCGTCTGCAGGCGTGGCAATTTTTCTTTTGTCTTTTATCATAGCCCAGGTCATTATGAGGCTGGTACCTATGATCACGAAAAGCAAGATGCCGGGCTCAAAGGTGGCAACCTGAGCTTCTGTTGGAATTGCATAAAATAAAAGCACTGTGATCAGGCCCCTTGGTGCAATAAATAGCTGTGGTAAAATATCACTACCTAGAAATAATCGAAGTAGTATAAATCGAATGGCGTAGATGGAAACCAGGATCATAATACTCACCATCGCAACATTGAAATTAAAAAGGGATGAAATAACAATGGTAATACCAAAAACCACAAAGAAAAAAGTCCTCACTACGAATGCGGTCTCCAGTGTAATTATATGAAGCTCATGGTAAATTTGATGTGCTCTTTCCTTTTTTAGAAAATGAACCAATTTGCCACCAAAGAATAATTTCATGTTGGCAATAACCAACCCAAAAATTAGAATGATGATCAGGGAAGAGAGGTGCATCTTTTTACCCAGGGCGTATAAAAGCAAGAGCACAGCAATGAGCAGGAATTGTTTTGCCTGACTTTTAATTTCCTGGAAAATAAGGATGATCGCATAACTGGCCACTATGGCAATAACGATGGTCAAAAGAATGTTTCCGACAAATCCTACGGGACCTGAAGCCTCAGCCGGGTCTAGTTGGCCCACCAAAAAGTAGAACATGATGATCCCCATAATATCGGAAAAAGTACTTTCATAAATATGGAATTCCTTTTTATGTGCTGCCAATCCGCTAACACTGGGGATAATAATAGCACTTGATAAGATGGACAAGGGCGTAGCATATAACCAGGCAGAATGCAAGGACATCCCATCTACAAACTGATATAGGATCATTGTTGCCACATATGCTGACCCTAATAAACCAATGAGTGCAATAGCCATGGACTTTAAAATGGGCCATAATTTTTCCCTTTTCAACTCAAGTTCCAGGGCTGCTTCCAAAACGATCATGATAAGCCCCACAATCCCAAGGACTTCCAGCAAAGGAAAAAAATTGAGGGGTACCGTCACAAAATAACGTATGACATATTGTAATATAACACCCAGCCCAATAAGCATAAGCACCGAAGGAATATTGGTCTTCTTGGCAATTCCATTGAACCAAAACGACAAAATGATAATAACGGACGCTGCTATGATGAGGTTATAGGAAGAAAAAATTTCCATGATTAGCTGATTAGATTACTCTTATTATGTTTGAATTTATACATAGCTAATATCGATAATTTAAGCTACCCTTTTCAATAATAATGCAATTTGATTTTCAGGGATGTACGTAAAAGAAAAAATTTGTATATTTGCGCCACTGAAAGGATAGTAAAGTATTCATGAGGGGACAATTTGTCCCCTCTTTTGTTACTTAGAAGTATGTGGAAGGATAAAGTAAAAGAGCTCCTGGATAAAGTTCTTGAGGACAATAAGTCACTTTTTTTAATTGATTTTTCCATTGCCTCAGACAACACTATCAGAATAGTGATCGACGGGGACGAGGGTGTTACTTTGCAGGATTGCATTACTGTTAGCAGGGCCATAGAGCACAATCTGGATCGTGAAGAGACAGACTTTTCTCTTGAAGTAACCTCGACAGGAGCAACCGAACCTTTAATATTACCCAGGCAGTATACTAAAAATATAGGCAGAAAATTGGAAGTTAAAACTTCCGAGACAACATATGAAGGTAACCTTACGGCCGCGAACCACGATAACATCACCTTAGAGTGGAAGGCCAGGGAACCTAAACCCATTGGAAAGGGGAAAGTAACTGTATTGAAAAAACAGGACATACCTTTTTCAGATATTGTAAAAGCAAAAGTTGTACTTAAATTTTAATTGTAGATCAGAATGGAAAATATTGCATTGATCGAATCTTTCTCGGAGTTCAAGGACGATAAGTTTATTGACAGAGTAACACTAATGGCAATTTTGGAAGATGTTTTCAGAAACGCCCTGAAAAAGAAATTTGGCTCAGATGATAATTTCGATATTATCATTAATCCGGATAAGGGAGATTTGGAGATATGGAGGAACCGTATTGTTGTAGAAGACGGTGAAGTGGAAGATCCGAATGAGGAAATATCCTTATCAGAAGCGCGTAAAATAGAACCCGATTTTGAGGTTGGAGAAGATGTTTCTGAAGAAGTAAAGCTCATAAACCTTGGAAGAAGGGCCATTTTAGCACTTCGTCAAAACCTGATCTCAAAAATTCACGAACACGATAACACAACGATCTATAAACAGTTTAAGGATCTTGAAGGGGAAATTTATACTGCAGAAGTGCACCACATTCGTCATAAGGCGATTATTTTACTGGATGATGAAGGAAATGAAATTATCCTGCCCAAAGACAAACAAATCCCATCCGACTTCTTTAGAAAGGGAGATAATGTTAGGGGTATCATTGAAAGTGTGGAGCTGAAAGGGAACAAACCCATGATTATCATGTCCAGGACCTCGCCTGCCTTTTTGGAACAACTTTTCTTTCAGGAAATACCTGAAGTATTCGACGGCCTGATCACGATTAAAAAGGCAGTTCGTATTCCAGGGGAAAAAGCAAAAGTAGCGGTAGATTCCTATGATGACCGTATTGATCCGGTAGGTGCCTGTGTTGGTATGAAAGGATCACGGATCCATGGGATCGTTAGAGAATTAGGCAATGAGAATATCGATGTGATTAACTGGACCAACAATCCTCAGTTAATGGTCACCAGGTCTTTAAGTCCTGCCAGGGTTTCATTGGTTAAGCTCAATGATGAGAATATGACAGCTCAGGTTTATCTGAAACCGGAAGAGGTATCCAAGGCGATTGGAAGAGGTGGACATAATATTAGGCTCGCCGGTCAATTAACCGGGTATGAGATCGATGTCTTTAGAGAAGGAGTTGAAGAAGATGTGGAACTTACAGAATTTTCTGATGAAATAGAAGCCTGGGTCATAGAGGAATTAAAGAAAATAGGTCTCGATACGGCCCGTAGTGTACTGGAGCAAGATGTAGACGACTTGGTAAAACGTACCGATCTTGAAGAGGAAACCATTTTAAATGTCGTAAGAATTCTTAAAGAAGAATTTGAAGATTAAGCTATATATTAGCATATTAAAATAAGAGAGTAAAAAGTATTTATGGCAGAGAATGCAACAATAAGGCTTAATAAAGTTTTAAGAGAACTTAATATTTCACTGGATAGGGCGGTGGATTTTCTTGCGTCTAAAGGGCACAAGATAGAAGCGAGGCCAACCACAAAAATATCCGAAGAAGTACATCAGGTTCTTTTAGATGAGTTCGAAACCGACATGAGCAAGAAAGTTGCATCCAAAGAAGTTGGGGAGGAGAAGCGAAAAGAAAAAGAAGCCATAAGACTACAACTAGAACAAGAGCAGGAAGACCGGAGATTAGCCAGGGAAAAAAGGGCGGCGTCTAGTGAGGTAGTAAAGGCAAAGGCAGAGCTTTCCGGACCGAAAAAAGTTGGTAAAATAGATCTGGAAGCGCCCAAAAAACCTAAAGCTGTTGCGAAAAAAGCAGAAGCTCCACAGCCTGAACCTGAAGTTAAGAAAGAAGAAACATTGGCACCAAAGCCATTGGAGAAAGTCGCTGAGAAGCCTGTCAAAGAAAAAAAGGCCAAGAAAACGAAAGTTGAGAAAGAAGAAGAGAAAGAAGAAAAGAAAGAGTCAATAGAAACTAAATATAAGAAACTTTCCGGACCTAAAATTATGGGAGATAAGATAGATCTTACCAAATTTGAAAAGCCCAAAAAGAAGAAAGAGCCTGTTCAAAAGGCAGATGCAAGCGATAGGAAAAAACGGAGGAAAAGAATTATTAGCGACAGTAGCCCCCGTGGTGGCGGTCGTGGAAAAGCAGGTGTTAAAAAAGGACAGCGAAGTTTTGCGAGCCAAAAGGTAGAGCCCACAGAAGAGGAGGTACAAAAACAAGTACGGGAAACTCTGGAAAAACTACAGGGCAAATCCAAAAAAGGCAAAGGTGCGAAGTACCGCAGGGATAAGAGAGATCAGCACAAACAACAGACTGAAAAAGATCTTGAGCAACAAGAATTAGAAAGTAAAGTACTCAAAGTAACAGAATTTGTTACAGCCGGTGAGGTAGCCACAATGATGGATGTACCAACAACCCAGATCATCTCTGCATGTATGTCATTGGGGATCATGGTTACCATGAATCAACGCCTGGATGCGGAAACCCTTTCTATTGTGGCGGAAGAATTCGGTTATGAAGTA
The DNA here is from genome assembly GCA_945786965.1 of uncultured Muriicola sp. Lineage (GTDB taxonomy): Bacteria > Bacteroidota > Bacteroidia > Flavobacteriales > Flavobacteriaceae > Muriicola. The sequence continues at coordinate 17,770 of CALZFZ010000002.1, forward strand.
GAATTTGTAACTGCCGATATAGAAGAATCGATTGAAGAAGAAGCGGATGCTCCAGAGGATTTAAAACCCAGAGCGCCCATTGTTACGGTGATGGGTCACGTAGACCATGGTAAAACATCATTGCTGGATTATATCAGAAAAGAAAATGTGATTGCAGGTGAGAGTGGGGGTATTACACAGCATATTGGAGCCTATGGTGTAAAATTAGACAATGGCCAGAAAATAGCATTTCTGGATACGCCCGGTCACGAGGCATTTACTGCGATGCGGGCCAGAGGGGCCCAGGTTACGGATATCGCGATCATTGTAATTGCAGCAGATGATGATATAATGCCTCAAACCAAAGAGGCTATTAGTCATGCGCAAGCCGCAAGTGTACCTATTATTTTTGCGATCAACAAAATAGACAGGCCCACAGCGAATCCTGAAAAGATCAAAGAAGGACTGGCAGCCATGAACTTGCTGGTTGAAGACTGGGGAGGAAAAATTCAGTCGCATGATATCTCTGCGAAAACCGGACAAGGAGTTAAAGAATTGCTTGAAAAGGTTTTACTCGAGGCAGAATTGCTGGAATTGCAGGCAAACCCGGATAAATTGGCATCCGGAACGGTAGTGGAAGCGTTCCTGGATAAAGGGCGCGGTTACGTCTCTACCATCCTGGTGCAGGCAGGTACACTGGAAATAGGCGATTATGTATTGGCAGGTACGTGTAGCGGAAAAATTAAGGCCATGCAGGATGAACGCGGAAATACTGTTAAGAAAGCCGGACCATCTACACCAATATCGATTCTCGGATTAGACGGGGCTCCCCAGGCGGGAGATAAGTTCAATGTTTTAGAGGACGAAAGAGAGGCCAAACAAATTGCAGCCAAAAGGAGTCAGTTATTACGGGAACAATCTGTACGTACACAACGCCATATAACACTTGATGAAATTGGAAGGCGTATTGCTTTGGGAGATTTCAAAGAATTGAACATTATCCTGAAAGGAGATGTAGATGGTTCTGTGGAAGCACTTACAGACAGTTTCCAGAAATTGTCGACCGATGAGATCCAGGTAAACATTATTCATAAAGGAGTAGGAGCTATCACAGAATCTGATGTATTGCTTGCCTCTGCTTCTGATGCCATTGTGATCGGATTTAATGTAAGGCCCATGGGGAATGCCCGGGACATAGCAGATAAAGAAGAGATAGATATCAGGATGTACTCTATTATCTATGATGCCATTAACGACCTGAAAGATGCCATGGAAGGAATGCTTTCTCCAGAGATCAAAGAGGAGATCACAGGAACGGCCGAGATCCGCGAAACGTTTAAAATTTCAAAGATTGGTACTATTGCCGGTTGTATGGTGACCAGTGGGAAAATATTCAGAAATTCCAACATCCGTCTCATTAGGGATGGGGTAGTCATTTACACAGGATTCCTGTCGTCCCTAAAACGATTTAAGGATGATGTAAAAGAAGTCGCAAAAGGATACGACTGTGGACTTCAGATAAAGAACTACAATGATATCCAAGAAAGTGATGTGGTGGAAGCATACCAGGAAGTAGCCGTGAAGAAGACGCTATAATATCAAAATATAGATAACAGTATTTATAAAAAAACTCACCTTAATTGAGGTGAGTTTTTCTATTTTACATCACTTAAAATTAGTGTGGGTTTTTACTTTTATCGATTTTCACTCTCGGGTTTCAGGATAATAGACCCGGTGTACTTTTTACGCACTTCATTAAAGATACGCTCAACTTCTAATTTGGATTTAAATCGTCCCAAATGGACCCGATAGGTAGGGGAATCGAAAATAATTTTTGAACTGTATTGGGGAAAATCAATGCCTACTTCTGTTTTCATCAGGGACGCATAGGAATAGGAGCCAAATACTATCTGAATGGTATAAAACCCCTCATTAGAATTTGCAGATTTGTAAATGTCCAGGAGCTTGGTTATTTTTTCATCTTGTTTAATGGAAACTATACCATCCTGTGCGTAACCAAATGCAATAGAAAATAGTAAAAATAAGCTAGAAACTAGGGTTTTCATGATGCTGCAATTATAAGAATTACGGTCGTATGCAAAAGTAATTTTTTAATGGTTAAACACTATAAATAAATCTTATTTAGAATTAATATAAATTATAAATTATCAATCGTTAAGGATTTCCCAAATAAAGTCAATGTCGTATTTTTGACGACAATTTTATGAGCGATAATTATCCATTTTTCGTAGGATATCGAAATTATCGTGCCAAAATTTCGATAGAAATAATTTAAATATGAAAAAGGTTCTGTACCGCCCTCAGATTTACAACATTTTCGGTATTCATCTGGTAGTCTTACTACTATTCACAAATTTTCTACTCGCACAAGATCTAACTCCTCCAGCAGAAGGCGACGTTCAGGCAACTACCGAGGCTGTTGTTGCCGGTGGTGATGTAGTTAAAGGGAAGCAGTTGTTTAATCAGAATTGTGCCGCTTGTCATTCCCTGAACAGGAAAATGACAGGTCCAGCTCTGGCCAATGTGGAGACCCGTTTGGCAGAAGATGAAGGCCTTGATAAGGAATGGTTATATGCCTGGATCAAAAATAGTCCGGCAATGATTAGTTCAGGGGACGCCTATGGTGTAAAAATTTATAATGAATACAACCAGGCAGCAATGACTGCCTTTCCTACATTATCGAATGAAGATGTAGACAATATCCTGGCCTATACTGCCGCACCACCACCTGCACCCGTTCAGTCTGCAACTGCAGTTGGAGATGCTGCTACTGCGACTTCGGGATCTACAGGGATTACCAATGAAATAATCCTTGGGGCCCTGGTTTTGGTATTTGGGCTGTTGGTCATGATGCTGATTTTAGTGAATATTACCTTGCGTAGAATAGCCGAAGCAAATAATGTGGTTGTTGAAAAAGCGAAGGCAAAAAAACGGCTACCCTTGTGGAAAGCATTCGCCCAAAATCAGTTTTTGGTGCTTGTATTTTCTATTTTTCTTTTACTGGGAAGTGCTTATTATGCCTACGGATGGATGATGCAATTAGGTATAGATCAGGGCTATGAGCCAATACAACCAATTCATTATTCTCACAAAATTCATGCAGGGGACAATAAAATAGAATGTAAATATTGTCATTCCTCGTCACGGGTATCCAAGCATTCCGGAATCCCGGCACTCAATGTGTGTATGAATTGCCATAAATCTATTTACGAATATAAAGGAAACCCTGAAGGTCCTTCCGCGGAGGATTTGGCGAACGGATATACCAACGAATTTTATACCGGAGAAATCAAGAAATTATATAAGGCAGTTGGATGGGACGAAGAGGACCAGAACTATACAGGGGAATCACAGCCTGTTGAGTGGGTTCGGATCCATAACCTGCCAGACCTTGCATATTTTAACCACTCTCAGCATGTATCGGTAGCAGGTATTGAATGTCAAACCTGTCATGGTCCTGTGGAGGAAATGGAAATTATGTACCAGTATTCACCCCTTACCATGGGTTGGTGTATTAATTGCCACAGGGAAACCAATGTGAATTTGGAAGACAATGCCTATTATGAAAAGATACATGAGGCGCTTTCAAAAAAGTACGGGGTTGAGAAACTCACTGCTGCACAATTGGGAGGCCTGGAATGTGGTAAATGTCACTATTAATAATAAAGAAGTAGCTAATTACAGATATATCGTATGGCATCAAACAAGAGATACTGGAAAAACGAAGCGGAGTTAAATCCCAACGATTCCATTGTTCAGAAGCTAAGTGAGAACGAGTTTCCGGAAGAGATTCCTGTTGATGAGTTTTTGGGAGACAAACAAAATCTTTCAGATTCAAAAACAAACCGGAGAGACTTCCTGAAATATGTCGGTTTTAGTACAGCAGCCGCTTCTTTAGCCGCGTGTGAAGGACCGGTTATCAAGTCGATCCCTTATGTGGTACAACCCGAACAAATTATTCCGGGCGTTGCTAATTATTACGCTACCACCATCGCCAACGGTTTCGATTTCGCAAGCGTACTGATAAAGACTCGGGAAGGCAGACCCATAAAGGTTGAAAGTAATAAGGATGCCCTCGTTGGAGGAAGTACCAATGCAAGAATTCAGGCTTCTGTATTGTCTTTATATGACAGTACCCGTTTACAAGGTCCTTTGGAGAATGGCGAACCCATTGAATGGGTGGTATTGGATGCCACTGTAAAAGCAAAACTTGCTGCCTTGAAGGATTCAGGAAAGCAGATAGCATTTTTGACACAAACATATGCGAGTCCGTCTACATCGAGACTCATCAACGATTTTAAGGCATCGTACCCTAATACGAAACACATTGCTTACGATGCGATCTCCGAAGATGCAGCCTTGACTGCCTTCGAAATGAAATACGGGGAAAGAGCCCTGGCCGATTACCATTTGGAAAAAGCAGACCTTATTGTTTCTTTTGGCGCCGATTTTCTTGCCGATTGGCAGGGAGGAGGATATGATTCCGGGTATTCAAAAGGACGCGTCCCTAAAGAAGGTAAAATGTCCAGACATGTACAGTTCGAATCAAATATGTCCCTCACTGGTGCGAACGCCGATAAAAGGGTGCCATTATCACCCAGTAGTCAAAAAAAGGCACTTGCAGCTTTATTTGGAAAATTAAATAACAGCAACGTAAGTACCGATCTTCCTGAGACAGTTAACAACACCATAGATCAGGTAGCTGCCCAGATAAGAAAGGCAGGAAGCAAAGCCGTTGTCGTAACAGGGATAGATGATGTAAATGCACAAATGGTTACTCTGGCTATTAATGAAATGCTCAATAGTACAGCCTTTGATACAGAGGCGCCAAAATATATACGGCAAGGAGACACAAAGGCGGTAAACCAGTTGATTGCGGATATGAAATCGGGTGCTGTTGGGGCTTTGATCATGGATGGTGTTAACCCAATGTATACGTTGCCCAATGCCTTAGATTTTGCTGAAGGCATTCAGAAAGTATATGTATCAGTTGCGTTTTCTACCAACTGGAATGAAACAACTGAGGTAACTCAATTTTCCGCTGCAGCAAATCACTTTTTGGAATCCTGGGGCGATACACAATTTAAAATGGGCCACTTTAGTCTAATGCAGCCCACCATCAAGGAATTGTTCGATACACGTCAATTTCAACAAGCATTGCTTAGCTGGATGGGAAGCGAACAAAGCTATTACGATTATATAAAAGAAACCTGGACTACCTCAATTTTGGGGGATGCGTCCTGGAACAAGGCGTTACATGATGGTGTCTTCTCGTCAATTGCCGGTAGTACTGAAGAAGGTACTGTTATACCATCGCAAGAAGGTTCGGAAAATGCTTCAGGAACTGACATGACACCTTTAACATCTGCAGTTCAAAATTTAGCAAGCACAACAAGTGAGGGCATGGAACTTGTCTTGTATTCCAAAGTAGGGATGGGAGACGGACAACAAGCAAACAACCCCTGGTTACAAGAGTTTCCGGATCCAATCACCCGGGTTACCTGGGACAATTATTTGACCATTTCTAAGGCAGATGCCAGCGCTTTGGGATTTGTCAATGAAAATGTGGCCAATGGCGGACTCGATGGCAGCTATGCCAAAATAACCGTGAACGGGGTTAGTATAGATAAGGTACCCGTCCTTATCCAGCCCGGACAAGCAAGGAATACGGCAGGTCTGTCATTTGGATTTGGAAGACAGGTAGGGATGAAGGAAGAAATGCAAACGGGTGTAAATGCCTATACCTTATATAATGGCTTCAACGCTACACAATCCGTTATGGTAGAAAAATCTACAGGCATGCACGAGTTTGCCTGTATTCAGTTGCACAATACCTTGATGGGAAGAGGCGAGATCATTAAGGAAACTACCCTGGAGATTTTTAATACCAAAGATCACCATGAATGGAATCATGTTCCGCAAGTTTCTTTGAACCACCAGGAAGTCCCTGCAACTTCGGTAGACTTATGGGATTCTTTTGACAGGTCTATAGGGCATCACTTCAATATGTCTATCGACCTTAATGCCTGTACAGGTTGTGGGGCTTGTGTGGTTGCATGCCATGCAGAAAACAATATTCCTGTTGTAGGGAAAAGTGAAGTTAGAAAATCACGGGATATGCACTGGTTGCGTATAGACCGGTATTATTCATCAGAAGACACCTTCGGGGACGATAATATTAAGAAGGATGAATTTTCAGGCGCCTTTGATTCCAAATCGGGTTTTGAGGAAATGGAGATCTCAGCAGAGAATCCTCAAGTGGCATTCCAGCCGGTAATGTGCCAGCATTGTAACCACGCACCATGTGAAACGGTGTGTCCGGTTGCAGCAACATCGCACAGCCGTCAGGGTCAAAACCACATGGCGTACAACCGATGTGTGGGTACCCGCTACTGTGCAAACAACTGCCCTTATAAAGTAAGACGTTTTAACTGGTTCTTGTATAACAACAATGACGAGTTCGATTTCCATATGAACAATGATCTGGGGAAAATGGTCATCAATCCTGATGTAACCGTACGTTCCAGAGGAGTAATAGAAAAATGTTCACTATGTATCCAGATGACCCAAAAGACCATCCTGGATGCGAAACGCGAGGGAAGATCCATTAAAGACGGTGAATTTCAAACAGCCTGTTCCAATGCATGTAGTAATGGAGCTATCGTATTTGGTGATATAAATGATACCGAAAGTCAGGTGGCAGCGCTGAAAGAAGAAGATAGAATGTACCACTTGTTAGAAGCAGTGGGCACCAAGCCTAATGTGTTTTATCATGTGAAGGTACGTAACACCAACGAAGCTTAATAAAGAATAAAAGAACGTAATTATAACAGAAATCTATGGCGTCGCATTACGAAGCACCTATACGGAAACCCCTTGTTATCGGAGACAAGAACTATCACGATGTATCGGTAGATATTTCTGCTCCCATTGAAGGAAGGGCTAACAAACAATGGTGGATAGTTTTTTCCATAGCGTTAGCGGCTTTTCTTTGGGGAGTTGGTGCTATAATTTATACGGTTTCAACAGGTATTGGTACCTGGGGACTCAATAAAACGGTAAACTGGGCTTGGGATATCACCAACTTCGTTTGGTGGATTGGTATTGGTCATGCCGGAACGCTGATTTCCGCTGTACTTTTATTGTTCCGTCAAAAATGGAGAATGGCCATTAACCGTTCTGCAGAGGCGATGACGATATTTTCCGTTATCCAGGCGGGATTATTTCCAATTATCCACATGGGTCGGCCCTGGCTGGCATATTGGGTTGTACCTATTCCCAATCAATTTGGTTCGCTATGGGTAAACTTTAACTCGCCATTATTATGGGACGTGTTTGCCATCTCTACATACCTTTCCGTTTCCCTTGTTTTCTGGTGGACAGGTCTTTTGCCAGATTTTGCGATGATCCGTGACAGGGCGGTTAAACCCTTTCAGAAAAAGATCTACAGCCTGGTTAGTTTTGGCTGGAGTGGACGTGCTAAAGACTGGCAGCGGTTCGAAGAAGTTTCCTTGGTTTTGGCAGGATTGGCAACACCTTTAGTACTTTCTGTACATACTATTGTATCCTATGACTTTGCTACCTCGGTAATTCCGGGATGGCACACCACCATTTTTCCTCCTTATTTCGTTGCAGGAGCAATTTTCTCCGGATTTGCCATGGTACAGACCTTGCTTATCATCATGAGAAAAGTATGTAGCCTTGAAGACTATATTACCGTGCAACATATAGAATTAATGAACATCGTGATCATGGTTACGGGTTCCATCGTGGGATGCGCCTATATTACGGAATTATTTATGGCCTGGTATTCTGGTGTGGAATATGAACAGTACGCTTTCCTGAACAGGGCAACAGGTCCTTATTGGTGGGCATACCTATTAATGATGAGCTGTAACGTGGTTTCACCACAGATCATGTGGTTCAAGAAGATCCGTACGAGTATTGTTATTTCATTTATAATTTCGATCGTTGTAAATGTAGGAATGTGGTTTGAGCGCTTTGTGATCATTGTAACCTCATTGCACCGTGATTATCTGCCATCTTCCTGGACTATGTTCTCACCCACTTTTGTGGATATAGGGATCTTTATAGGAACTATCGGATTCTTTTTTGTACTATTTTTATTATACGCAAGAACCTTCCCGGTTATTGCACAGGCTGAGGTTAAATCTATTCTCAAGTCGTCCGGATCTAATTACAAGAAATTACGCGAAGCAGGGAAACCTTTGTATATGATGCCAAAGATGACGGCTCCTAAGAAGGAAACTGAAGTGAAACAAGTTGCTGACGATAGCAGTGGAGATGCAAAAGTTTCAGATCTTTTAGGTACACTGGGAACTTTCGATGCTTCCAAAGACAGCCCGGATGATCTTAAAAAAATAAAAGGGATTGGACCTAAAATGGAACAGACATTAAACCAGATAGGGATATTCAAATTTGCTCAGGTTAGCAGAATGACGCAGAAGGAATACGATCTGCTAGACAGTATTACGGGATCCTTCCCCGGAAGGGCTCAAAGAGATGATTGGGCGGGACAAGCTAAAAAACTAAATAAGAATAATTAAGATATGGCATCTAAAGTTATACATGCTTATTATAATGATGACGACGTGCTCATGCATGCGGTCAAAAAAGTAAAAGCAACAAAGCATCATATCGAAGAAGTGTTTTGTCCGTTTCCTGTACATGGATTGGACAAAGCCATGGGATTGGCCCCCACCAGAATAGCAATCACTTCATTTATATATGGATGCCTGGGATTGATAGTAGCTATAGTTATGATGAATTATATCATGATACAAGACTGGCCGCAGGATATTGGTGGAAAACCAAGTTTCAGTTATATTGAGAATATGCCGGCTTTTGTTCCTATCATGTTCGAAATGACCGTGTTTTTCGCAGCACACCTAATGGTGATCACATTTTACTTAAGAAGCAGATTGTGGCCTTTTAAGAAAGCTGAGAATCCGGATGTGAGAACCACCGACGACCATTTTATAATGGAAATTGAGGTGCATGGAGATGAAAAGAAGTTGCGTGAAATGCTTCTGGAATCAGGAGCAGTTGAGATTAATAGTATTGAAAAGTAGTATGGGAATTATGAAGAGTATACTAAAAATAGGATTTGTATTTTGTACGGTGCTTTTAGTGGTTTCATGTGCAGACAAGAACAGCAGAAACTATCAGTACATGCCTAATATGCACGAATCTGTCGGATACGATACGTATGAAGAAGTAGGGTTTTTACCAAGTGCCTCAGAAGCCCTTCAACCTGTAGAAAATACCATTTCACGAGGATGGCTTCCATATGAATTTGCCAACGATTTGGATGGTAAAGAATTGGCAAGGGCTCAGCCCA
>CALZFZ010000003.1 GCA_945786965.1 uncultured Muriicola sp.
ACAGTCCCTTGCCTTCTTTATTTACTGAAAAACGACCCTGAGACCTACCTCCCATTACGCCGTCATTTACCACGCTCCAACCAGAAATAGTGGCGTTGTTTGTAAATTTGAAGATCACTTGGGAATTTTGAACCATAAAAAAGAGGATTAGCAGCGGCATGATATTCATGGATAGCACTTTTACATCCATAAATTTAAGGGCAATTTTTATAAAAGTGACATAAATCATTACATTTTGTCGTTAATTTGACGCCGATCTGAAAAATAGCCAATGTTTTATTTTACCATAGATATTTTAGGGACCATTGCCTTTGCTATTTCGGGAGTGTTGGTGGCTATGGATAAAAAACTCGATCTGTTCGGGGTGTTTATCATTGCTTTTGTAACTGCAGTGGGAGGCGGAACGTTGCGCGACTTACTGATCGGAAATACACCGGTAGTATGGATGCGGGACTCTGTCTACGCCTTTACCATTCTGGGAGCAGTTATCTTTGCTATCTTTTTCCGAGAACGGTTGCGGTATTTACGCAAATCGTTGTTTTTGTTCGATACCATTGGTATTGGCCTTTATACCATGGTAGGTATAGAAAAAGGGCTGCAGGCAGAATTGTTACCCATTATGTGTATTGCCCTTGGTACCATGACAGCAAGTTTTGGCGGCGTAATCAGGGATATTTTATGCAACGAGATCCCCGTGATCTTTCGCAAAGAGATCTATGCAACTGCATGTATCATTGGAGGGTTTAGCTATTTTATGATCAGGAAATTGCCCATCATAGACGAATATGCGTATATCGCCGGCATTGCTGTAGTCATCGGAATCCGAATCTTGGCTGTTAGATACAGGATTGCCCTGCCCAATATTTACAGGAACGAGAAGAACGGGACTTCCTGATCTTTAAAAAGAACCCACCTCACCTTCTTTGTTGATACGATCTTTATTGTAAGACTTCTGCCTTTTGGATGTAGATATTCTTGGAAGGCCAGTCGCCATCATCTACAGGTTGTTCATTGATCAGGTCTACTACTTCCATCCCTTCAATAACCCGTCCAAAAGGGGTGTAATCTCCATCCAGATGGTACGAACCGGGTTTGGTGACCACAATAAAAAATTCATAGGGCGAGGCCAGCATATGAGGATTATCCTGCTCACTGCTGGGCATAGATATGGTACCTCTGTGGTGTTTATACCCTTTTCGTGTATCCGGGGGGAGTAGGTACCGCCCTATCGCTCTTCTTTTCTGAGCGGTTTCCTTGTTATCGGCATTGCCTCCCTGAATGATGAATCCCTTTACCACACGGTGAAACATGGTATTGTTAAAATATCCTTTTTTGGTTAGGTAAATAAAATTAGCCTTGTGGTAGGGTACATTGTCATACAGTTCTATGGTAAAATTCCCGTGGTTGGTGGTAAGCTTTACCCTGGTAGTTGGTAGGCCTTTTTGATAGTTAAAAAAGAAATCGATAGCATTTTCTTCCGTCAGTTCAAAAGCATCTTCCTTTTCTTCCGGAATTGTATCGGTTTCCTGAGATGTTTTAACAACGGATTGTGTACTATCCGGATTGATTTCTTTTGAAACAATGGGTGTTTTTTCTTTAGGAGTTTCTTGACAGCCAACTAAAAAAAATAGTAGTATTATTGAAGGATATTTGAACTTTTTGAGCACCATGAATTTTAATGATTTTACGGAACAGGTTTCAAAAATAAAGAATCTACCACTTCCTGGTACCTCTTCGCACTATAAAATGGCACCTGAAATTCGTATACGGGAATTGGAAGCCGGAGGTATTATTAAAAAAAATCCAAAAAAAGCGGGGGTTATGGCCCTTTTTTATCCCAATGATGAGGAACTCACCCACCTGTTGCTCATTTTAAGAAAGTCCTATGAAGGCGTGCATTCTAACCAGGTGAGCTTTCCGGGAGGAAAAGAAGAAAAACAGGACAAAGATCTGTTGGCAACGGCTTTAAGGGAAACGTATGAAGAGGTGGGTATCGAACCAGAGCAAGTGCAGGTGATACGTTCTGTTAGCCAGGTTTACATACCACCCAGTAATTTTGAGGTAACACCTTATGTGGGAATCTACCGCAAAACACATCCGTTTGTGTTGCAGCAAGATGAAGTAGCCAAAATTATTGAGGTACCCTTACCAGATTTCATGGACGATGCCAAATTAATTACCCAATCACTCTCCACTTCGTACGCAAAAAACATAGAGGTACCGGCCTTTAATCTTAATGGATATACCGTCTGGGGGGCAACGGCAATGATGTTAAATGAGATCCGGGAATTATTTAAGGAGGTGTTATAAGGCTTATTTTGTAGTTTTGTAGACTATGGCATTATTTAAAAGAAACCCATTTGGTCATATTTTATTTTTAAAAAAGTGGTTGATCCGCGTTCTTGGGATTATGACCCACCAGCGTTATAAAGGATTTAATACGCTCGAAATAGACGGCTCTGAAGTCATTAAAAGCCTGCCAGAAAACGGCGTTCTCTTTGTTAGCAATCACCAAACCTATTTTGCAGATGTCGTAGCTATGTTTCACGTTTTTAATGCAAGTTTAAGTGGCCGGGAAGATTCCATAAAAAATGTGGGTTATCTCTGGAACCCAAAATTGAACATATACTATGTGGCGGCCGCAGAGACCATGAAAAAAAGCTTGTTGACCAAAGTACTGGCCTATGTAGGTTCTATTAGTATTGAACGAACCTGGAGGGCCGATGGTCATAATGTGAACCGCCAGGTTAAAATGAGCGATATCTCCAATATTGGTAAGGCCTTAAGTGACGGCTGGGTTATCACCTTTCCTCAGGGGACTACAACCCCCTGGAAACCGCTGCGTAAGGGCACCGCCCACATCATTAAAAAATACAAGCCCATTGTAGTCCCGGTGGTGATCGATGGGTTTCGACGTTCATTTGATAAACAGGGACTCCATGTCAAGAAAAAGGGAATATTGCAATCCATGCACATCAAAGAGCCCTTGGTAATAGATTACGAGAACGAATCCGTAGATTCCATCATCGAAAAACTGGAATATGCCATAGAGCAACATCCTTCTTTTTTAAAGGTGATCTCGCAGGAAGAATTGCAGGCGTATGAGGAAGCCCACAAACAGCGTAAATGGCGCAAAAAGGCCTAAACTTCCAACCGTTTAAGTTCGGTATAGTTTTTCCCTAATTTCCTGAGGAGGAGGCCATAGATCAGAAAGTAAATCAGCCCCAGAACAGCAGTACAAACGATCCCCAGCGCTATCAATACAACGACCACTACAGTCCTCAGATTGCCGACAGACATATCCATTTTCTTTTCCTCTAAATTTAATACGGTAATGAAACTGTCCGTATCACTGAGGTAAATACCTAAAGCGATCAATAAAAATGTAAGCAGGAACATGGACAAGGCAAAAATGATGTAGTTTTTTACTGTTTTTCGGGTCCGGATAATTTTACGCATTAATTCCTTTGCGTTGTCCAGGGCTGAGATTTCCTTATACCTCCTGTAAAACTGATATATAAAATAAAAGACAACCAGGTATTGTACTATACTCAGGCCAATGATGAGATTTTTTAGCCCTAATCCTTCGTAAAATGCCATTCCCTCCCTTGCAGAGGGGATTAGGTAGAGTAAATGGGGAAGTACAAACTCAATGACACTGATAAAAAAGATCCATTTCACAATGGAAGAGGATTTTTTCCAGATCATTGCATAGAGTTCATCGTACGATAACTTAGGAAGATGTGCTTCTTTCATCTGCCAGTCTTTTTTAAGCATCTCCAATTCGTCCATCATAATCTTAAGGATTAAGAATTGTTTTTAATTTTGTTTTAATCCGATTCATTTTAACCCTTGCATTCACTTCGGTGATCCCCAGTGTATCTGCAATTTCACTGTAATTTTTATCTTCCAGATATAGAAAAACCAGTGCTTTGTCTATATCGCCTAATTGTTTTACGGCCTTGTACATCAGCGCAAGCTGTTGCTCCTGTGTGGCATCGTATTCCTCGGTTTTAATTTTAAATATGACCGTATCATAATCCTGGGTTTGCACTCGTTTTTTAGACTTTCTGTACAACGTTATCGCCGTGTTCAATGCAACTCTGTACATCCAGGTACTAAACTTAGATTCGCCCCTGAACTTTGGATATGCCTTCCATAGCTGTATCGTTATTTCCTGAAAAAGGTCATTATGTGCATCCCTGTTATTGGTGTATAAACTACACACCTTATGAACAATGTTTTGGTTGCTCTCAAGTTCGGTAACGAATTTGTGTTCCAATTCTTTGTTCACCCGGTGGTTAGTAGTTTCTGTGGTATTAGTAGTACTTCCTATACGTTTGTTACAACACGTTGCAAAAAAAGTAAAAGGTCCATAAAACTATTGGCAGATCAAACGGTTATGGACCTTATATTCGTCATTTTAGTTTCTGTATTCCAGGGCAGGAGGGCGGTCTCCCAGAAGTGGAATGTATTGAAAATCAGCTCCTCTCTGTTCCATAAATTCTTCTTTGGCCTTTGAAATAAGGTTTTGATCCTGGAACAGATCAATGGCCGTGAGGGCAATGGTCTTAGCGGCCACCATCATCCCTTTGTTTCCAATGGTGGTTCCTCCGGCTGCAACAGCCTGCCAGCTATGGGCCGGTGTGCCGGGTACCCAAGTAGCAGCCCGCATCCCAACGGTAGGGACCGCAAAACTTACATCCCCTACATCTGTAGATCCTGAAGCTTTTGCGGTAGTTTCATACGGTTGTACGGATTCGGCCGTTTTTACATCGGCCTCAGAAAAGCCTAAACTCACGGCAATTTTATCCGCGAATTCTTTTTCTTCCGCAGTATAGGATATGCCACCTACTTTATCGAGGTTATTGTGCATCAATTTCTGAAGCGTAAGATTGGGCAACAGTTCATGGGTACCTCCGATCATTTCATAATCCATGGTGGTGCCGGTTCCCATAGCCGCTCCTTCTGCGGCTTTTACGATCCGGTCAAAGATCTCGATCACCACATCCCTTTTGTAATGCCTGGCGTAATAGTAGACCTCTGCAAAATCGGGAACCACATTAGGGGCTTTCCCTCCATCCGTGATCACATAATGAATGCGTGCCTCCTGAGGTATATGTTCGCGCATCATATTCACCATGGAATTCATGGCCTCTACCCCGTCTAGGGCAGATCTGCCTTTATCCGGTGCCCCGGCAGCATGGGCCGAGACTCCATAAAAACGAAACTTGGCCGACTTATTGGCTAGGGCTGCTCCGGCACTTGCAGCGTTGGAGGAACCCGGATGCCAGTGTAAGGCCACATCCACATCATTGAACAACCCTTCACGTACCATATAAACCTTTCCGCTCCCGCCTTCTTCTGCCGGACAACCATAAAAACGGACGGTTCCTTTAACCTTGTTGGCTTTCATCCAATCTTTAACAGCAATGGCTGCTGCCGAAGAAGCCGTACCAAAAAGGTGATGGCCACAGGCATGGCCTGCTGCTTTCCCGGCCGATTTTTTCATGGGCACTGCTTCCTGCGACAGGCCTGGAAGGGCATCGTATTCCCCCAGGATCGCAATAACAGGAGTGCCACTCCCATATTCCGCAATAAAGGCTGTTGGGATGCCGGCAACCCCGGTCTTAATGGAAAATCCTTCCTGCTGTAACGTATTTTGCAAGAGGGCCGAGCTTTGTGTTTCCTGATACCCCATTTCGGCAAGTTTCCAGATCTCCTGGGCAATAGAACCATAGGTCGCCGCTTTGGCATTAAGAGATTTCACAACGGCCTCGCTATTTGTTTGAGCATGCAGGCAAAGTGTTCCAA
>CALZFZ010000004.1 GCA_945786965.1 uncultured Muriicola sp.
ATTAAGGAGCCGGAGAAATATGTGATAGAGTACTCTCAAATAGGAGTTCTGTACGTGAACCCCGGTGGCAATAATTTGCGTAAAATACGTACCTACCTGGACTGTGTTGAAGAAAATTTCAGTGATCCGGACGGCTTATATTATATTGCCAATTATCGCTATGAGAACCCGAATGACGAGACCATTTATATTGCCGTGGGACCCGAGAATCAGTTGACCGGGCCTGCGTCAGTAACCGCTATTGGGGAACTGCCCTTTATCTTTTTACCCGGGCAGGGCACCTTCCAGATACGTTTCGACGGAAATACACTTAAATGGGAACTCACCAGCAGGGATAGCACGCATAAAAGTTCAACTACTTCCAATGCGAATGCCAATTCCAATAGGTGTAATGCGGGGGTGAGCACAACTTTTACGTTGTACCCAAATCCGATGTATGGACCTTCTTATATATTGAATATAGATATAGATCAGACAATTTCCGAGGTGGTTACCCTGGATATCTTTGATATTTTTGGAATTTCATACCTTACCACTACCTTGGACGCTAGAAATGGACCTACCTCACATGCAATACCAATGGGGATAGGCTACCCGCAGGGAATGTATTTTTTCAGGATTACCACTAAGAACGATGTATACGTTTATACGGTGATAAAAGACTAATTAAAGCAATTGTTATATGATCGTAACGGGAAATAAAAAGTTCGTTGTAACCCTGGTCTGTGCCGTTTTATTTTCAGCATGGCCCATAGTTTCCCAGGAATCACAAATAGATAGCCTTAAAAAGGTGGTTGAGCTGGCCCCTCGTGATAGTACCCGGGTAAACAACCTGAATGATCTCAGTGGCGCCATCCTACGGAATGAAGGGATCTCAGAATCGATGCTCATATCCGGGCAGGCCATTGAGTTATCCGAGCAATTGGGTTATTTAAAGGGCCAGGCATATGCCGAGAAAAATATGGGGATGGCCTATTATTACCAGGGGGATTATATGCAGGTGCTGGACCACTGGACAAAATCCCTTGAAATCTTTGAAACCATCGAGGATCCGCAGGGTATATCGAACATGGCGAATAATTTGGGGGCGGTATACTACAGTCAGGGCAGCAATACCAAGGCGATCGATTTTTATCTGAGATCTTTAAGTATAGCAGAAAAAATACAGGACACCTTGCGGATTACCTCGGCATTGTTAAATATTGGAGGTGTATATGGGGACACCCCCAAGGACTATGACAAGGCTTTGGAATACTTTAACCGGATCCCGAAGTATTTGCCGGGTTTGAACGAACCCCAAATAACGACTTCCTATTTAATGGGGGAAGGTGAGATCTACCTGCTGCAGGGGAAGTATGTTGATGCCTTGAAAAACTATCAGGATGCATTGCCGTTAACCCAAAATACTGCCGACTATGCCAACAACCTTACCAAGCTGGGCATCGTGCAATTTAAAATGGGTGATACATTTAAGGCAATAAACTATCTGGACCAGGCGTACCAAAATGCCAAAGAGAACAACCAACAGCTGCAAATGGTACAATCCCTGATAGAACTTGGTAAAGTATATCAAAACAATGATTTCCAAAAAGCCTTAAAAGCATTTAAGGAAGCAGAATCCCTGGCCAATGAAATGGGTATCAGATTTGAACTAAAGGACATTTATGAAGGACTGTCCGTGGCGTACGCCAATCAGGGAGATTATGTAAATGCCTTTAAATACCAAACCCAACTGATCGCCAAGAAAGATTCCCTCTTTAATGTAGCAACGGATGATAAGATACGGGGGCTGCAATTCGATTTTGACCTGGAAAAGAAAGAAGATGAAATAGGATTACTGGAACAGGAAGCAGAGATCGCGGATCTGAAGGCCAAACGCCAAAAATTTGTGATCTACGGCACCATTATTTCTTTAATCCTGGTTTTTGTCCTTGCCCTGGGGACGTATAATCGTTACAAGTACGAAAAAAGGACGAACAAGATCATTGAGGACGAGAAAGACCGGTCCGAAAAATTACTGCTGAACATCCTCCCGGAAGAAACAGCGCTGGAACTAAAAGAACACGGCAAAGTGGCGGCAAAAAGGTTCGAATCTGCCACCATACTGTTTTCGGATTTTAAGGGCTTTACCAGCTATGCGCAAAATCTATCCCCGGAAGATCTGGTCAGAAGTGTCGATTATTATTTTTCCAAATTCGACCAGATCATGGATAAATACGATCTGGAAAAGATTAAGACCGTTGGGGATGCCTATATGTGTGCCGGGGGCTTGCCTTATCCAACAACAGACCATCCTTTTAAAATGGTGGAGGCGGCATTTGAAATAGCCCAGGTAATGGAAGATATGAAGACCCATCCTGAACCAGGTATTGTACCCTTCGAAGTTCGTATTGGCATTAATACAGGGCCCGTTGTGGCCGGGGTGGTAGGGCTTAATAAATTTGCCTATGATATTTGGGGAGATACTGTGAACGTGGCTTCCAGAATGGAAACCATGTCCGATCCCGGCAGAATTAATATTTCGGAGAATACCTACCGGATCATAAAAGACGTATACGACTGTGAATCCAGGGGCAAAGTGACTGTAAAGAACAAAGGGGAGATGGAGATGTACTTTGTAATGGGCAGAAAAATAATAAGGCATCCGGAAAAGAAAAAGGAAACAAAGGTGTAACTCTGAGGTTTTAGGGCCGTATTTTTTTTATAACTTACCGTATCACAATAATAGTATACCTATGATTATACAAGATCCTAACAATTATTGGGAGCAATTGGAAAGGCTGGAGAAACTTATCAGAGCTTCAGAAATGAAGGCGGGCGTTATCTTTTCCTTTCACAGCCTTATCCTGGGTCTCTTCGTGGATCGGTTAGATTATTTAAAACCCTACCTGGTAGAAAATACACTGCTTTTGGTCTTTACCGGTTTTTGGCTGTTATCTGTTTTATTGTCTGTCTATTTTTGCTTTAAATGTTTTATCCCAAGGATGGAATTAAAATACGACGATAATGTATTTTTTTTCATGGATGCCGTAAGAGCCTTTGGAAGTTCCGAAGAATTTACCAAAAAATTAATTGACGTCTGTGCCAATGAAGAAGAGTTGTTCTATCAATTAGGGCAGCAGATCCATGTTGAAAGTAAAATAATCGAGGAGAAATTCAAAAGTGTTAAAAAATCATTGAAGTGTTTTGCACTCAGTTTTGTTTTTGTGAGTTTATCACTTATTGTTTGGGTTATCCAGACGCTTACTTAATATACCTTCTTGCATGAAAGGATATTTAAAATTAAGGCGAAAAGCGCTGTATATTTTGCGTTCCGAATTATCGGATCAGCTTACGTATCATGGAATCTCCCATACATTAGATGTTTTACACGTTTGCAATCTATACATCCGCAGGGAAAAATTAAAACGTGAAAAGGCAAAATTACTGAGAATAGGCGCCCTTTGCCATGATATAGGGTTTATCGTATCTAATGAGCAACATGAAAAGAAGAGTGCAAAACTGGCGGCAAAGCTGATGTCCAAATATGGTTTCTCAAAGAAGCAGATTTCTACGGTAAGAGCACTGATCCTGGCCACGAGGATCCCTCAATCACCCAAAACATACCTGGAAAAAATACTCTGTGATGCCGATCTTGATTATTTGGGAAGAAATGATTACTACGAGATCAGCAACAAATTATATCAGGAACTAAGGGCTTTTGAACTGATATCCGACAAGGAGGAATGGAAGAAACACCAAATTCAATTCCTAGAAGCCCACAGCTATCATACCCCATTTGCCAAAAAAAACCGGGAGCCACTAAAACAGCAACGGATTTTGGAATTAAGCGAGCAACTTCAATAAGGTTCTAGGCGCAATAAAACAACCCAACTAAGTTGCTTTTAGGGGTTTGAGGTATTTTTGATCCATATAGAACGTACCAAAAGGCAATAAGGAGGCCACAAAGAATTTGAGGAACGTTTTGGTTCCCCACTTTTGTTTAGAACACAAGAGTGCCGTTATTCCTATAAAGGAGATGAATAAAAACCCATGAACATACCCTATATAAATATTGGGTTCCCGAATATCTGCCCAGTATTTCAGAGGCATGCTCAAGGCAAATAGCAGCAAATAGGAGATCCCCTCCAGAATGGCCAAAAAACGTGTGGTTAACAACATAATTGAAAGGTTCTTTTATAAATGGATTACTTCCCCGTAGGCATCAGCTACTGCTTCCATCACCGCCTCGCTCATGGTAGGGTGGGGGTGCACCGTTTTTAGGATCTCATGCCCTGTGGTTTCCAGTTTTCGACCCAGGACGGCTTCCGCGATCATATCGGTTACTCCGGCGCCGATCATATGGCATCCCAGCCATTCCCCGTACTTCGCATCAAAAATAACTTTTACAAATCCGTCCGCATTCCCCGAAGCCTGGGCTTTTCCACTGGCAGAGAAGGGAAATTTCCCAACTTTGATGTCCAGTCCTTTGTCCCTTGCCTGTTTTTCGGTAAGGCCTACAGAAGCTACTTCGGGCATGCAATAGGTACAACCAGGGATGTTCCCGTAATCTAAGGGTTCTACATGCATCCCTGCAATTTTTTCAACGCAAAGGATCCCTTCCGCCGAAGCCACGTGCGCCAGAGCAGGTCCGGCTGTTACATCCCCAATGGCATAATAGCCGGGGATGTTGGTTTGGTAATAATCGTTGACCAGAATTTTATCCCGGTCTGTGGCTATGCCAACCGATTCGAGCCCAATGTTCTCAATGTTGGTTTTTATGCCTACCGCCGATAAAACAATGTCGGCTTCTATAATTTCTTCTCCTTTTGGCGTCTTTACCGTTACTTTCACTCCATCGCCTGAGGTATCTGCCTTCGTAACTTCAGAGGAGGTCATTATTTTAACCCCTGCTTTTTTAAAACTGCGTTCCAGCTGTTTGGAAATCTCTTCGTCTTCTACCGGCACTACATTCGGTAAAAACTCTACCACGGTTACTTCGGTCCCCATGGCGTTATAGAAATACGCAAATTCAATACCGATAGCCCCGCTACCTACAACTACCATCTTCTTGGGTTGTTTGTTGAGTGTCATCGCTTCCCGATACCCGATGATCTTTTTACCATCCTGCTTTAAACTGGGCAATTCACGGCTGCGGGCCCCTGTTGCTATAATAATATGGGAAGCACTGTATTCGGTTTCCTTGCCATCTTCGCTTTTAACAGCTACCTTTTTTCCGGGCAACAACTTTCCAAAACCGTTGATGACCTCGATCTTATTTTTTTTCATTAAAAATTGCACCCCTTTGCTCATCCCCTGAGCCACATTTCGACTTCGCTTTACCACGGCATCAAAATCCTTATCAGCTCCGTCTACCTTCAATCCATAATCGCCGGCATGCTTTAAATACTCAAAAACCTGAGCAGATTTCAACAAGGCTTTAGTGGGGATACAACCCCAGTTCAGACATACGCCCCCAAGGCTTTCTTTTTCAATAATGGCTGTTTTTAACCCCAGTTGGGAAGCCCTGATAGCAGTTACATACCCGCCCGGGCCGCTGCCCAAAACAATAACATCGAAAGTGCTCATTTATTCTGTATTTTGATGATCAGTTTTATTAAGATGCCAAAGTTACAAAACCAAAATGAAACGATTTTTATTTATTCGTGCGGTTTGGAACAAAACAAAAATCCCAAATGGGGTATAACCACCAAATGGGAAGTCCTGATTGTTATTCTTAGCTCGTATGCAGCATTAATTTGCCGGCACAAAGTTTAAAGCAGCCCCATTAATGCAGTGCCGTTTTCCGGTCGTTTCACGGGGGCCGTCATCAAAGACATGACCCAAATGGCCTCCACAGACAGCACAGTGCTCTTCGGTTCTGGGATAGCCTACCTTATGGTCCACCTCATATTCAACATTGCCCTCAATGGCCCGGTCAAAACTTGGCCAGCCCGTTCCTGAATCGAATTTGTATTCGCTTGCAAAGACAGGGGTGCCACAACCGGCGCATACGTATGTTCCTTTTTCTTTAATAGAAAGCAATTCGCTGGAACCCGCATTTTCGGTACCTGCCTTTCTTAGGATGTAGAATTGCATATCGGTGAGTTCTTCCCGCCATTCGGCTTCTGTTTTGGTAACCGCGAATGTTTTTTCCTTGCTTTCAGTTTTAGTGGCTGCCTTGGCATCCATTTCGCCCTCTTTATCCTGAGAAGTTCCTTTGCATGCAAATATCAGCAGGCAAAGCGCAATGAGTGAGTATTTTTTCATAGCAAATTTTTCATATTAGACGTACTACTATCCGAAACCTTTCAAATGTAAAAATACGATTAATAAAAAAATCCCCCAATGGCAGCATTGAGGGATTTTGATTTGAAATTTTATGATCAATCGAGGATCGTACGCTGAATATCGTTTTCTGTTACTCCCAAAACATTCATAACGGCATCTAGATTAGAGCGGTCGAACTTAGAGCCCACCCCGTATTCTGCCGGAACAATAGCCACACGAAACACCTGATTATCGGTATCTGCCGGCGTTAAAGTACCCAGATCAAAATCGGCATCCAGAAAAATGCTTACATCAAAAAATGTATGGTCATAGTTATACTGTAGCAAGCCTTGATTGACGATAAGAGTCTGTGGAAGCAATCGCCATACATCTGCAAACTCCCCGTTGCCAATATCTGCTTGCTCCCAGAGAATATAGACAAGTACAAGGTCCGATTCAAAAACTTCAACCGTTTGGGGAAATTCATAGAACAGCCTGTAGTCATTGTCAAAGGTAAAGCTACCTTCTATTTCCAACACCGTTCCTAAAATATTGATACCATCTTGTCCGTCTAATCCGTCCAGGCCATCAAAACCGGGAGGGCCGGCAGGACCTTCGCATGATATCATAAATACCGTAGCTATAACGCTAATAAAAAGTGACATTTTTTTCATAATGGTTTGAATTTTTGTGTTATTCGCATGCTTTTTCCGAATAACTGATTATCTTGTTTTTTGATAGTTTGTACTAAGATTACAAAAAGCGTTCCAAAAAGAAATAAACAATAGAATAAAAGCCGGAAAAGGGTATAAAAATTATAGAAAGATACATCTTCTTTGTACATAGAATTTTCTATTTTTAGCCCATACCAAACAGCCCAACTATGAGATTGAAACAAGAGCGTGTAATTATAGAAAATGTGAATCCGCAAATACAATGCGGAGCCTTTTTTATAAAAAGAGTCGTTGGAGAAAAAGTCATTGTATACGCCGATATAGTAGGAGATGGCCATGATGTTGTCCAGGCCGAAGTACAGTTTAAGCACGAGAGTGATAAGAAATTTGCTGCTGTTCGCATGGAACATCTTGGAAATGACGTAAATAGTGCCACTTTTACCGTAGCCAAACAAGGATTTTATGAATACAAAGTAGCCGGTTGGGTAGATAATGCCCTTAACTGGCAACATGGGATAGTGGCCAAATTAAAGGACCACCAGGTGGTAACAAGTGAATTGTTAGACGGGGTGCAGTATTTAAAACTTCTCGATAAAAAAGGCAGTGTAGCGGAAAAGAAATACGTTCAGCAACTTATTACATCTTTTAAGGATCCCAAGTCGTACGACCAGGCCATCAAGGAAGCCTGTTCGAAAAAATTGCATGGCCTTTTCATAAAATATCCACCGGGTACTTTGGTGAACTATAGTAAAACACTTCAGGTATACGTAGATCGCAAAAAGGCCAATTTCAGCACCTGGTACGAATTTTTTCCACGATCTTCTGCGCCTGAAGCAGGGAAACACGGAACCTTTAAGGATGCAGAGCGACTCCTTCCAAGAATCGCAGCCATGGGATTCGATACCGTTTATTTACCACCCATACACCCCATAGGGGAAGTGAACAGGAAAGGAAAGAACAATACCACCAATGCACAAGAAGGAGATAGCGGGGTGCCATGGGGTATTGGCTCCAGACATGGTGGCCATAAATCTATTCACTCTGAATTAGGGACCGAAACAGACTTTAAGAACTTTATAAAGAAAGCGAACGAATTTGAACTGGAGGTGGCCCTGGACCTGGCATTTCAGGCAGCCCCTGACCATCCCTATACCAAGTCTAACCCCGAATGGTTTAGAAAAAGGCCTGATGGGACCATGCAGTATGCAGAAAATCCTCCGAAAAAATATCAGGATATTGTTAATTTTTACTTCGAGTCTAAAGACTACGAGCGTTTATGGGCCGAATTGCTCGATGTAACCATACATTGGATAAGTTTCGGGATCAAAATTTTCAGGGTCGATAACCCGCATACAAAACCGTACTATTTCTGGCACTGGCTGATATCAGAAGTAAAAAAGGACCATCCGGATGTATTGTTTTTAGCAGAGGCCTTCTCACGTCCTAAAGTGATGCAACAATTGGCAAAACAGGGGTTTTCGCAGTCGTACACCTATTTTACCTGGCGTGTTCATAAACACGAGCTTATTGAGTACATGACAGAACTGACGCAGTCCGAGATGAAGGAATATTACCGCCCCAACTTTTGGCCAAACACCCCCGATATAAACCCCTACCATTTGCAGGGAGCGAATGATTCCATGCATTTAATACGTTATACATTGGCCGCTACTTTGTGCGGTAACCTCGGAATATATGGGCCGGTGTACGAATATATGGTTAGCGATGCCATGCCGGGAAAAGAAGAATACATGCATTCTGAAAAATACGAAGTAAGGCATTGGGACTGGTCTGTAGAAAATAAGATTACCCATATTATCTCCAAGATAAACCATACCCGCAGGGCACATAGTTGCTTACAGCAAACCAACAATATCCGTTTTTGCACAATTGATAATGAATACCTGATGGCTTTTTACAAGTGGAACGATGACAGAACAGATGAAATGCTGATCATCATAAACCTGGACCCCTACTATTCACAACGTGGAATGGTGCAGTTGCCTTTGCAAGAACTTGGTATTAGCCCCGGAAATGAAGTACAGGTACACGATGTAATCACAGACAATAGTTACCTTTGGTACAGTGAATGGAATTTTGTGGAACTCCCGTCAAGTTTGCCATTTCATATATTTAAAATAGTAAAATAAAGATGGCGAATAAAAAACAGGAATCGGTACTTCAGCCTCCCTATGCATTCGATGTGGAATGGGAAGCCTTACTGGACGATAAAAAGTTTATATCGGCTTTCCTTTCGGATATACTGGAAGAATACGTTGTAAAACAGCGCTGGTACGGGGGTAAGAGCAGCAAGCTTAAGTACATAGAGCTCCAGGAATATTTTAGGATACAGCAAAAAGGAGAGGTGTATTACGGCCTTTTGCTGGAAGTTAATTTTGAAGAAGCTTTTTACCAGCATTATTTTCTTCCTATTGCCTTTGTTTCAGATGAAACCTTGGCCGAAAAGGACCGGATCTTACCGGTGAGCATTAAAGGTCAGGATGGGTTTATTATAGATGCCATTAATTTGGAAGCGTTTAGAAAGCTTGTGTATGAACGTATCATAACGGCAGAGCCTAATGATACCACCCGGGTACAATATCATAAAAGTGTAAACTTTGAGGCAGGTCCGTACGAATCTTCAAAATTTATGGGGTTGGAGCAAAGCAATACCTCCATTATAATCAATGGTAAATCGGTCATAAAGTTCTTCAGGAGGATCTATGCCGATAAAAACCCCGATTACGAAATGAGCAGGTTCCTTTCCGAACGAAAGGGATATAAAAACACACCATCCTACCAGGGAAGCGTAAGTATTATTGATACGGAAGAAGTGAATATCACCATTGCCCTGATGCAGGAAATGGTACCAAATCAGGGAGATGCCTGGGATTTTATGCTCAAGGAACTTCACAAGGTATTTGCCAATCTTGAGTACAAACATATTAATGTGGACCATTTACCAAATGTACCCCTGTTTACACGGTTGAAAATAAATGATGTTCCTCCACAGATCATTGATTGGGCCGGGCTGAATATATTTTTAAAGCTTCAGAAACTTGCCCAAAGGACCGCAGAAATGCACATCGCCCTGGGATCCGAATTTGAGGATACTGCTTTTACCCCTGCCCATTTTACAGGGGATTATGAGGTATGGCTTAAGAACAGGCTTTTGTATCAATTTCAGAACAGGCTCAATACGGTAGAAAATAACCTGCACCGATTAAAAGATCTATCTTTAGAGCTTGCCAAAGAATTTTTGGAACGTAAAAATGAGATCCGAAAGCGATTTGTGGATTTTGACTGGACCAAATTAAAAGGAGAACGGCTCAGGGTACATGGGGATTATCATTTGGGGCAGGTCCTGGTTAAGGACGATGATTTTTACCTGCTCGATTTTGAGGGAGAACCTGAAAGTACCATTCGGGATAGGAAGGTAAAACAGCCTCCTTTAAAGGACATTGCCGGGATATACAGATCGTTCCACTATGCTGTTTACGCAACCATCTTTAATAATGAGGAGAACTATCCCTATTCGCGGGAAGAGCTTTTTAAAGCGGGGGAGATCTTATACTGCTATTTTGTAGGCGTTTTTATGGAAACCTATGTTGATCTTATTCAGAAGCATAATATCAATATTGGGTATGGTCAGGAAAGAATTTTTATACTCAAGTATTGTATGCTCGAAAAAGCAGTATATGAACTTGGCTATGAAATGAATTCAAGACCCATGTGGGCCGTAATCCCCCTGCAGGGAATTATGAGTATTATTAACGAATCTAACTAACTACAAAAATATGGGCAACGTTGTACCCCACAGTTTATTTACAGAGTTTGACATTGGTTTATTCAAATCCGGAAAACATTACAGGCTTTATGACAAATTAGGATCGCACCCCATAGAAGTAAACGGGGAGAAAGGGACCTATTTTGCCGTGTGGGCTCCCACAGCAAAGGCAGTTTCAGTAGTGGGTGATTTTAATTACTGGCTTGAAGGAGACCATAAACTCAATGTACGATGGGATGCCAGTGGTATCTGGGAAGGCTTTATCCCGGGGGTAAAGGCCGGAACCAAATACAAATACAAGATCCATTCTAACAATCAGGATATCAAAACAGAAAAGGCCGATCCTTTTGCGCGCTATTGTGAGCATCCGCCCAATACTGCATCCGTAGTGTGGGATGGTACATACAAATGGAAGGATAAGAAATGGATGGATACCAGGAAATCAAAAAATAGCCTGGATAGCCCATTTTCGGTGTATGAAGTGCACCTGGGCTCCTGGAAGAAAAATGAAAAGAATGAATATTTGTCGTACAAGCAATTATCGGAAGACCTGGTGGCCTATTTAAAAGAGATGAACTTCACCCATGTGGAGTTTATGCCGGTAATGGAGTATCCATATGATCCCTCCTGGGGGTATCAGCTTACCGGATATTTTGCACCTACCTCAAGGTTTGGGGAACCGGAAGGACTGAAACTGCTGATCGATAAATTACATCAAAACGATATTGGCGTTATTTTAGACTGGGTGCCTTCACACTTTCCGGAAGATGCCCATGGCCTTGGATTTTTTGATGGATCGCACCTATATGAACACCCGGACAGGCGAAGAGGGTACCACCAGGATTGGAAGAGCTTGATCTTCAATTATGGGCGTAACGAAGTGAGGGCTTTCCTTATCAGCAACGCCTTGTTCTGGTTAGACCAGTTCCATGTAGACGGGCTGCGTGTAGATGCCGTAGCCTCAATGCTCTATCTGGATTATTCCAGGGAGGAAGGAGAATGGGAACCGAATATCTATGGGAATAACGAAAACCTGGAAGCTATTTCCCTGATCCGCGAACTCAATGAAGAGGTATACCGAAGTTTTGAGGGGGTACAAACCATCGCAGAAGAATCTACTTCCTTCTCCATGGTTTCGAGGCCTGTAAGCATTGGCGGACTTGGTTTTGGAATGAAATGGATGATGGGATGGATGAACGATACACTCGAATATTTCAAAAAAGAACCTATTTACAGAAGGCATCACCAGAACGATCTTACTTTTAGTATGACCTATGCCTTTACTGAGAACTTTATGCTGCCTTTTTCGCATGATGAGGTGGTTTATGGAAAACAATCCTTATTGTACAAAATGCCTGGAGATGAATGGCAACGATTTGCAAACCTCCGATTGCTGTATGGGTATATGTTTACCCATCCCGGAGCCAATCTGCTTTTTATGGGAGCAGAATTTGGGCAATCTTCGGAATGGAACTTTCAACACGGCCTGGATTGGCATTTACTGCAATACGATTTTCACAAGGGGATCAAGGAATTGGTTAAAGACCTTAATGCCTTATACAGGGAAAATCCCGCATTGTATGAAAAACAATTTAGTTCCGAAGGCTTTCAATGGATAGACTACGGGGATCATGAAAATTCAGTGCTCACCTACATTCGAAAAGGCCACGATCCCAAAAAGGATCTCATAATTGCATGTAATTTTACTCCTATCCCCAGGGAAAAATATAGAATTGGAATTCCTAAAGCAGGCCAGTACAAGGAAATTTTTAGCACGGATAGCAAAAAATACGGCGGTAGCGGGTCAAAAAATACGATCAGGAAAAGTGCTAAAAAACCATGGCACGGCCACAAGAATTCCATTGAAATTACCATTCCCCCGCTGGGAATGGTTGTTTTCCAGTAATTCAGCAGTACTACATCGTTATAGTTTATAAATGATTATAAGATCATTTCAATATTAACTGCAAAAGTCTTTATTTTGTGCGGATGAAAAAATAACCAATATGATTACCAACACAGAATTAGAGTATAAGGGTAATTTGTACCCCGACGAAATAATAGACTATAAACAAGACGCCGATAAATTTTATTTTACGAGTGCCAATGGTGTTATCCTGGAAATCACGGTCATCCGAAGCAGTACTATTCGGTTTAGGTACGCGACAGACCACGTTTTTCAGCCCGATTTTTCCTATGCTATCAGCCCTGATGCGCTTCGTGGATATAATCATTTGGAAGCCTCTGAAACCAAAACGGAATATCTGATAGAGACCTCCAAGATCAAGGTTCTGGTAGATAAGAAATCCATGCGTATCCAGATCTCAGATCTTGAAGGCAATATCATTAATGAGGACGAATTAGGCTTTCATTACGAGGAAAATTACGCTTTTGGAGGTAATTCCGTTAAAATGAGCAAGATTACCCAAACTGCAGAGAGTTTCTATGGAATGGGCGATAAGGCCACGCATTCCAATTTAAAGGGAAAACGAGTTCATAATTGGGTTACAGATTCATATGCCTATGGTAAAGACCAGGATCCGTTATATAAAGCAGTACCATTTTATATAGGGCTGCATAACGACATGGCCTACGGTATATTTTTTGACAATACCTTTAAAACCCATTTCGATTTTGCCCATGAGCGCAGGCATGTAACCAGTTTTTGGGGAGAAGGGGGAGAAATGAACTACTATTTCTTCTATGGCCCAGAGATGTCGCGGGTGGTAAGGTCTTATACAGATCTTACAGGTACACCGGAATTGCCGCCACTATGGGCATTGGGTTTCCATCAATCCAAATGGAGCTATTTTCCGGAAAGCAGGGTAAAGCAAATTGCCAGCAAATTCAGAAAACTTAAAATTCCTTGCGATGCCATTTATTTAGACATCGACTATATGGATGGTTTTCGATGTTTTACCTGGGATAAAAAGAAATTTCCGGACCCCAAGGCCATGATCCAGGATCTGAACAAGGACGGTTTTAAAACCGTGGTCATGATAGATCCGGGAATTAAAATAGACAGGGATTACTGGGTATACCAGGAGGCCATCAAGAATGATTATTTCTGTAAGCGCGCCGATGGTCCGCTAATGCAGGGAAAGGTTTGGCCGGGGCAATGCAATTTCCCAGACTTTACAAACCCCAAAGTACGGGAATGGTGGGCAGGCCTTTATAAAGAATTGATGTCTGAAATAGGGGCGCATGCGGTTTGGAATGATATGAATGAGCCTGCGATCATGGAGGTGCCAACCAAAACAGCACCATTGGATACACGGCACGACTTTGATGGGCATCCGTGCAGTCATAGAAAAGCCCATAATGTGTATGGTACGCAAATGGTAAGGGCTACCTATGAAGGGGTGAAAAAATATGTCTATCCCAAGCGACCATTCGTGATCACAAGAGCAGCATACGCCGGAGCCCAACGATATAGCTCTACCTGGACTGGAGATAACGTGGCAACCTGGGAACATTTGTGGATTGCGAATGTTCAGGTTCAGCGAATGTGCATGAGCGGTATGTCGTTTGTAGGTACCGATATAGGCGGTTTTGCGGAACAGCCCAACGGGGAATTATTCGCCCGATGGATACAACTGGGGATTTTTCATCCATTTTGCAGGGTACACAGCAGTGGGGATCACGGGGATCAGGAACCATGGTCTTTTGACGCGGAGGTAACAAAAATTGTAAAGAAATTTATCGAATTGCGATACCAATTATTACCGTATCTCTATACTATCTTTTATAGATATTACAAAGAAAGTGTCCCTATGATTCAACCCCTGGTGTATTTTGATCAGGAAGACCATCAAACCCATTTTAGAACCGACGAATTTATTTTTGGGCAACAGATCCTGGTATGTCCCATACAGGAACCAAATGCCAAGGGAAGAAGAATGTATATTCCCAAGGGGACTTGGTACAACTTCTGGTCGGGAGAAACTGTAGAAGGGGGCATGGAAAAATGGGTAGATGCAGATATTGATAAGATCCCGATCTTTATTAAGGAGGGAGCCATCATACCAAAATATCCTGTACAGCAATACGTGGGAGAACTTGTAATAAAGGAGTTAACGCTGGATGTCTATTATAAAACAGGTGTTGAAAGCTCTGAGGTCTATGAAGATGCTCAGGATGGGTTCGATTACACCAAAGGCGAGTATAGTTTACGAAATTTTAAATTGACGGGGAAGGAAAACGAATTAATTATTCAGCAATTCAAAGATGGAGATTTTATTACCTCCTATGACACCTTTAAACTCAATTTAATTGGGTTGCCATTTCAGATTAAAGCGATCCAATTAGATAACGAGACCATAGCCCTGAAAGATGTAAAAATGAACGGAGATAATACTATGCATGTTCGAAAAGATTTTACTGTGTTACAAATTCTGGGAAAATAAAATTTTTGTAATTTCCATCAAATATTTAAAGATGATGCATAAGAAAATACTTTTTGTACTGATGTTGCTGCTAGGGGTTATGGCTTGTAAAACAAATCCTTTTACAGGCAAGAAAACCCTTAACTTTTACCCGAATAGTTCCTTGTTCCCCATGGCATTTGCCCAATACGATCAATTTTTGGGCGAAAACAAAGTGGTAAAAGAAACATCCGAAGCCAAAATGATCACCAATGTAGGACAACGTATTTCCAGGGCGGCAGAGCGGTGGTTAACCGCCAATGGCTATCCCGGGTACCTAAAGGAATACCAATGGGATTATAATCTTGTCTATGACGAAACTGTTAATGCCTGGTGTATGCCCGGGGGTAAAATTGTGTTTTACTCAGGGATTCTCCCTATTTGCCAGGGCGAGACGGGAATTGCGGTGGTCATGGGACATGAAGTGGCCCACGCATTGGCAGATCACGGCGCACAACGGATGAGTGCCGGAATGCTGCAGCAGCTTGGAGCAGTGGCAGGTCATGTCGCGATCAATGATACTGAAA
>CALZFZ010000005.1 GCA_945786965.1 uncultured Muriicola sp.
TCCCGGAGGCAAGCTTTTGTCTTAAAAGGCCATAATGTTCAATATAATTTACGGTCTCAAGCAAGAGAAAACCTACTGTAGCGGCTCCGGCAGCAAATAGAAGTCCGGTTGTTCCAAAAACGAAATAAACAGCTATTAAGTAACCTAGTTGTAAGATCGCATACCATAGCATATCATTTCGGATGGAATAGAATTTTGCATTATTGGATTTTAATAGGGCCATTTGAATTTTCCAGGCCTTAATAAATTGGCGACTTACCGAGGTTAACCAAAATGAATAGACGGATTGATTATAACGCGCCGTAGCCGGATCTTCTTTGGTGGCAGCATGCAAATGGTGGCCAAAATTATGTTCAATATAAAAATGCATGTATAAAGAGGGCAGCAACAGTAGTTTTCCCAAAAACCGTTCTTGGGTTTTTTGGCGGTGGCCCAGTTCGTGCCCTACGTTAATTCCATTGGTACCTAGCACTATACCCAGGGAGAAAACAAAGCCAATAAGTTCATAGAACGCATAGGAATTATTAGTGACAGACCATAAGAAAAAGCCAAGTAAGCCAAAAACAATCGGAATGTTTGCATACAGCATCCAATCGAATAAAACGGAAAGGGCTTTTTTATCTTTGGTCTTTTTATCGAAATTACTTTCATCTTGCGGCATCAGTACCTCAAGAACAGGGATGATAAGGAAGGTATAAAAAGGAGTGAAATAACACCAGTATCCCCCTAAATAAATCCCCAAAAGTGCAGAAAGGGGGATAGTTAGGGCTGCTAAATATTTTAAATCCTTCATCTCTAGCTTTTTAACAAATTTTTGCAGTTCAATTCTCGCATATCCGGTATCTTGGTATTAAATATAAAGGATTTTGAATAGTTACAATAACATTCTCCACAAACTGTCCTTGTTTTCAAGGAAGTATTATACCACTCAATTAATTAAAGGAGCACTCTTATTTCTTGCATTTGGAGGACTTTTTTCTTTGGGGGTTTTGTCTTTGGAATACTTCCTATGGCTAAATTCGACCGGCCGATTTATTTTGTTCATTGCATTTTTTGGGGTTATCGCATTTTCGCTGATCAAATACATAATTACTCCAATTGTTTATTTACTAAGGATTAAAAACGGACTGAGCTTAAAGCAGGCTTCATTATTGATTGGGAATCACTTTCCTGAAGTTGGGGACCGGCTGTATAACCTGCTCGATTTGGCCGAAGATAAACAAAGATCGGAGTTATTATTGGCAAGTATGGAGCAACGTTCAAAGAACCTTACGCCTGTTCCATTCACGAAAGCCATCGATGTAAAGAAAAGCCTTAAGTATTCAAAATACCTTATAATACCAGCCATTGTTGTGGCTGTAATATGGGTAACGGGAGATATCAAATCATTTTTAGGGTCCTATCAAAGAGTTATCAATTATGATATTGCATATGAACCACCCGCCCCTTTTCAATTTATGCTACTGAACAGCAATATGGAAGGAATGGAAAATGAACCTTTTATGGTAGAGGTCCGGACGGAAGGAAGCGTACAACCCGATGAGGTTTTTATAGTTGTGGAGGGGGAGGATCTTTTGTTACAAAAACAGGGAAATGTGTATTCGTACACGTTTATGGCGCCAATAATAGATACTAATTTCTACTTTAGGGCCAATGGGGTCGGCTCACGGACGTACCGTTTAAAATCCCTTAAAGCGCCTTCTATTCAATACTTTACGGCAATTTTAGACTATCCGGTATATACAGAAAGATCTAAGGATACCCTAAAAGGCACTGGGAATGCAATTATACCTGAAGGCACCAAAGTTGAATGGATGGTAGAAGGAAAGAACACATCTAATATTAAACTTTCTTCGGCAGATTCTTCCTTTACCTTCCGTAAAACAGATAATATTTTTACGTTTTCCAAGGCTATAACGGATGATTTTTCATACCAACTGTCAACTTCAAATGAGAATGTTACTGATTACGAAACGCTGTACTACCAGTTAAAGGTCATAAAGGACGCTAACCCTGCAATACAAGTCCAGGAAATTAAAGATTCAGTAAATACTAATATTTACTACGCTGGGGAAGCTTCCGATGATTATGGCGTTTCGAGCTTAGAATTGGTGTATAATGTTGTGAATCAAGAAGATAGCAAGAAAAGTATCCTATTAGAACGACCTAATTCTGATGAATACCAGTTTTACTATACGTTTCCTTCAGGAATGAACCTTGAAAAGGGTAAGACCTATGAATATTATTTCAGGGTAACGGATAATGATGCACTTAAAGGCGGCAAGACTGCCAATAGCCGGGTATTTACGACGGCTATATTGGATAAAGGCCAGGAGAAGGATAGGCAATTAGAATTTCAACAATCCATCCTGGATAATCTTGATAACACCCTCAATAAATTTAAGGAACAGGAAGAGCTGCTAAAAGAGATCAACAAAGATCAAAAAGAAAAAAATGTGCTCACTTTTAACGATCAGAATCAGGTTAAGGAATTTTTGAAAAAGCAACAGCAACAGGAGGCGCTTATGCAAAAGTTCAGTAAACAGCTCAAAGAAACCATGGATAATTCTGAACGGGATGATAAGCTCAATGAATTGCTAAAAGAGCGGCTTGAAAGACAGGAAATGGAAGCCAGAAAGAATGAGAAGTTACTGGAGGAACTAAAGGAATTGGCAGATAAAATAGATAAAGAAGAATTAACCCAGCGACTGGAGGAACTTGGAAAAAAACAGCAAAGTAACAAACGCAATCTTGAACAACTACTTGAATTAACAAAACGCTATTATGTAACGGAAAAGGCGAACCAACTAGCCAATGATTTAGAGAAAATTGCTGCGGAACAGGAAGAATTGTCCAAAAAGAAAATTGAAGATAAAGATCTGGAGACGGATCAGAATAAATTAAATAAAGATTTTGAAAAGACAGTAAACGAACTTGAGGAACTTAAAAAGGATAATGAAGGACTGAAAAAACCAGTTGCATTGGACATAGACTCGGAAAAGGCAGAAAGCGCTAAGCAAGACCAGGAGGATGCGTTGGATGAGATTAAGGATTCGAAGGGCGCTGAAGAGGATCAGGATGCAACTCAAAAAGATCAAAAACAGGAAAACATTAATAAAAAGCAAAAATCTGCTGCCGCTAAGATGAAGGAAATGAGTGAGTCTTTACGACAATCGAGCGCAGCCGGTGGGGGCTCTACAATCTCAGAGGATGCAGAAATGTTACGACAAATTTTGGATAATCTGGTTATATTTTCATTTAAGCAAGAAGCATTATTCGACAAATTAAAGGAAAGTAATAATGATAGATCGTACTATGCAAATTCGGTACGGGAAGAGCAACAATTAAGGAATTTGTTTGAACATGTAGACGATAGCCTGTTTGCCCTTTCTATGAGGCAGGTAGAATTGACAGAATTTGTGAATGAACAAATAACGGATGTGTATTACAATATAGATCGGTCGTTACAAAGTATTGCTGAAGGGCAGATATACCAAGGGGTTTCTTATCAGCAATATGTGCTAACGGCATCCAATAATTTGGCAGACTTTCTAGCGAATATACTTAGTAATATGCAACAGAGCCTGTCTCAGGGAAAAGGAAGCGGCCAAAGCAAGGATGGTTTTCAATTACCAGACATAATAAAAGGACAAAAAGGTGTAGGAGGAAAGATGGAAAGCATGGGAGCAAAGGGTGAACAAGCAGGTAAAGAGGGAAGTGAAGGCAAGGATAAAGGCAAGGAGAACGGTGATAAAGAAGGTACTGGGGAGGCCAAAGAAGGAACAGAGGGAAAAGAAGGGGAACAAGGAAATAATGGTAATGGAGAACAAAAAAGCGGTCAGGGTTCCAATGAAGAAGAGCTAAGTGAAATTTATGAAATTTATAAGGAACAACAACAGATCAGGGCACGGCTGGAAGAGCAGTTAGAAAATTTGATCCGTTCCGAGGATCGGGAGTTAGCAAAGAAACTGGTACAACAGATGGAGGATTTCGAAAATGACCTTATACAAAACGGAATCACGAAGCGCACCATGGACAAGGCAAACCGCGTACAACAACAATTATTGAAATTAGAAAATGCGGAATTGCAACAGGGAAAAAAAGAAGAACGAGAAAGCAAAACCAATAGGACAGATTATTCAAATCCAATCATGTCAAGACCGGCAGAGGAGGACATTAGAGGCAGGGATGTAGAAATATTATACAGACAAGCATTACCTTTGCAAAAAATTTACAGGGAAAAGGTACAGAAGTATTTTAAAAAAGA
>CALZFZ010000006.1 GCA_945786965.1 uncultured Muriicola sp.
CCTTGTTTCTGATATGTGGTTAGACCGCACTTTGCTGATCAATCCCGGCCCTATCATGGGCTATCATGGCGGACAGTTAAAGGACATCCCGGCCACTTTTTTGGTCCTGGATACAGACACACTGCAAACCGAGGTGTATATGTTATAAAGGATATTAAGCTCAATAATGGGCATTTGTTGAAGTGACAAATACTGCGTTTAGGGATATTCATAAGAACCAAAACTGGTCTAACACAATTAGTTTTAGAGATTAACGCTGGCAAAAGCGAGTCCTGGCTGTTTAGCTCTGAAGCCAAGATTAGTTTTATTTAAATGCAGGAAATTTCAGGTTAGTTCGAAAGCAGCAATAAATTATAGTCATTGTTGCCAGTAGCTTTTTATACTAATTAGTTTTGGTTCAAAGAATTTTTGTCAGAAGTACACCTGTAATGCTATTATCCCGTTGTAAGAAATGATGATGGCGAATATCAAGGAGAGGACCAATACGATATTCAAACCGATATGAGTTTTGTACTTTTTCATCAAACTTTTCTTATTGATTAGCATCAAAATGCCCAGGATAACTAAAGGAAGTACAAATACATTGAATACTTGCGACAAAATTTGCATCTCGATCGGGTTGGCACCAAATACGGGAACTATCAAGGCAAACAAACAGGCTATGGCCGTAATAATTTTAAACTGCCTGGAACTGGTATCCAATTCACCGGATTGATAATCGGCCACTAAGATGGGAGCGATCAAAAGGCATGGAAATATGGAGGAAAGACCGGCGCTTAAGGTTCCAAAGAAGAATAAGGTCAATGCAAACTTACCTGCAACAGGCTCCAGGGTGTTAGCCATATCCAGAACTTTGGTTACAGGCAGTCCCTGATGAAATAAAGCCCCGCTGGCTACAGCCATTACGGAAGCACTTATGACGAAAACCAAACATGCGGCTATGATCGCATCCTTTTTTTGTTGCGCCAGATTTTTGATGGTCCACCCTTTTCCCTTAACGAAGAGCGGTCGTGACAAAAAGGTCGCAGCCGCCATAGTGGTGCCGACAAAAGCGGCCACCATCATCTGGCCTCCTTCCACTTGTGGGATAGACGGCATAAGCCCTCTCACGACTTCAATTGGTTGTGGATAGACCATAAATAAGGACACCAGAAAAGAAAGCCCCATGATGGTAACAAAAATCACCAGTATTTTTTCGAAGAAGGTGTATTTACCTACCAATAGTAGCGCATACATGATTATGATAATGAATATGGCTATACCCAAAACCGCTTCGTATTCGTTACCTGCTAATTGCGGAAAATAGATGAGGAATATTTCAAAAATGATATTGGCAGATATACCCAATATGCCCATTAGGGAATTCCATTGTCCAAAAGAAATACCGACAATAATTAAAATGGCGATTAGTTTACCCCATTTTAAATGTTTTTTAAAGGCAAAAAGGGCCGTCTCTCCGGTAACCAAAGAATAATTGCCATAGGCGAACATCAATACTCCCGAAAAAATACAACTCAGGAGCAGCACCCATAACAACTGCATTCCATAGGTGCTACCGGCAACAATCATAGAAGTAACACTACCGGTGCCTATGGTATAGCCAATGGCAAATATCCCCGGGCCAAAAGCTAGGACCACAGCAAGCACCTTCTTAAGCCATGAATTACTAGCTATGGGTTGTTCCATAAGATCAGTTCCTTATTTTCGCAATAGTTTTTAAGGTAGCACGAACTAGTGTTTCTAGCCCATCAAAATCCTTCTTATTTAAAATTTCCTTTGAGATAAGTTTAGACCCCATTCCAACACAGGTAACTCCGGCATCGAACCAGGCCTTTAAGTTTGCTTCTTCTGTACTTACACCTCCTGTTGGCATAACACTAGTCCAGGGCTGAGGGCCTTTAATGGCTTTAACGAATCCTGGCCCGTAGAGGTCTCCGGGAAACAGTTTTACAATTTCACATCCCATTTCTTCTGCCTTGTTGATCTCTGTAAGGGAACCACAACCCGGAGACCAGAGCACTTTTCTCCTGTTACAAACAATAGCTATGTCTTCTCTAAGAGATGGCGTCACAATAAAATTTGCTCCCATTTGCATAAACATAGATGCAGCAGCCCCATCTGTGATAGAGCCAACCCCCATGATCATCCCGGGTAATTCTTTTAAAGCATATTTGTTGAGGTCCGAAAATACTTCAAAGGCAAAATCTCCCCGTGCCGTATATTCCAAGAGGCGGGCGCCACCATCATAGCAGGCCTTAAGTACTTTTTTTCCCAGTTCAACATCTGGATGGTAAAATAAAGGGACCATACCGGTTTCCTTCATTACACTTGCCACTTCAATTCTTGAATACTGTGCCATATCTTTTATCTGGCGACCCTGCCTGAGGCATCTCCGCCCATTAATTTGTTAACTTCTTCTACCGTTACCAGGTTGGCATCTCCTTTGATCGTATGTTTTAAACAGGAAGCTGCCACTGCAAAATCGAGGGCATTCTGATCGTCCTTTGGATAGGTCAGAAGGCCATATATAAGTCCGCCCATAAACGAATCACCTCCACCTACGCGATCCACTATATCGGTAATTTGATATTGGCGTGTCTCATACATTTTCTTCCCATCATATAACACACCCGCCCAGGTATTGTGTGACGCAGAAATGGATCCCCTTAAGGTAGTGATCACTTTTTTAGCGTTGGGAAATTTTTTCATCATTTGCTTGCAAACAGACAAAAAGGCCTCTGCCTTTACATCATGTCCGTCTTTGTGAACATCCAGGCCTTCCGGATGAATACCGAAGTGCTTTTCCGCATCTTCTTCGTTACCAAGGATAATATCACAATAGGATGTAAGCTCGGTCATGATGGCTTCCCGGTTGCCTCCATACTGCCAAAGTTTGGCCCTATAGTTGAGATCTGTAGAAATGGTCACGCCCATTTTACGGGCTACTTTTACGGCTTCCAGGCATGCATCTGCAGCGCCTTGAGAAATAGCGGGAGTAATACCTGTCCAATGAAACCAACCGGCTCCCTCAAACACTTTTTCCCAATTGATCATTCCTGGTTTTATTTCGCATATAGCAGAATGATCCCGGTCATATACCACCTTACTACCCCTGCTTACAGCTCCAGTTTCAAGGAAATAGATCCCTAAACGGTTACCTCCAAAAATAATATTCTGGGTATTCACACCCCTTTTCCGCATTTCCATCAGGGCACATTCGCCAATGTCATTTTTTGGCAAACGGGTCACAAAATCTACAGGGACGCCATAATTGGCCAAAGAAACAGCCACATTAGACTCTCCCCCTCCGTATACCACATCAAAACTGGTGGTCTGTGAAAATCTTAAAAATCCGGGAGGTGCCAATCGCAACATAATTTCCCCGAAGGTTACTACTTTTTTCATTTTGGTTGTTGTGATTTGTAGTACTTATAATTGGTCTTAACTAAATGCAAGACCGCCGTTGATGTCGATATTATTTCCAGTAATAAATGAAGCCTCATCAGAAGCTAAATATACAACTAGATCGGCTACTTCTTCAGCACTACCTTCTCTTCTTAGCGGGGTACCTGCAGCCACTTTCTTTCTAACTTCATCTTTGGTAAAATCGTCATGGAATTTTGTTCCGATTAATCCCGGGCAAAGGGCGTTTACCCTAATTCCTTTGGGGCCAAGCTCCTTGGCCATTGCCCTGGTGAAGGTACTCACAGCACCTTTGGAAGAACTGTATAAGGCAGATCCGCCACCACCCCCATCTCTTGCTGCCTGTGAAGAAAGATTGATCACAGAGGCTCCTTTACCCATTATGGGCTCAAAAGCCTGGGTTACAAAAACGCTAGACTTAAAGTTTACATCCATAACCAGGTTATAGAATGTCTCATCAAATTCCTGCAATGTTTTTCGTGCGAAAAGACCCCCTGCATTATTCACAAGAATATCGATTTTTTCTCCAAAGGCCTCAACAGTGTCTGCCTTTAATTTCGCAATACCATCAAGTTTAGATACATCTGCTTTAACCGCAATAGCTTGCTGTCCCAAAGATTTTATTTCATCTACAGTTTCCTTAGCTCCAGCTTCCGAATTAAAATAGTTCACTACCACCTTGGCGCCTTCTTTAGCGAGTTTAATTGATATTGCACGACCAATATCTCTGGAGCCTCCAGTTACAACAGCTATTTTTCCATTTAGTTTGCCCATACTATATTTTTTAAATTCCTAAGCCTTGTCCGCCACCAATCTGGATGGTTTCAGCAGTTATGAAGCCAGCGTCATCACTTACCAAGAATGATATAACTGAAGCAACATCCTCTGGTTGCCCTAATCGTCCTAATAAGATATTGTTTTTCCATGAAGCGAATACTTCCGGTTTTGTAGACTTAATTTGCGTATGAAATGGAGTGTCTATCGTTCCAGGTGATACCGCATTGACTCTAATTCCGTATTCAGCAAGGTCTTTCGCCAATGCTCTGGTTATTGTCTGAACTCCTGCTTTAGATGTTCCATAAATTCCGGCTCCAGGTCCACCTGCATTCCATGCCGCATTTGATGTGTAGTTGATTATGGTTGAGTTGTCTCCTTTTTTAAGGAAAGGTATAGCCGCTCTTGAAGCGAAAAACACGGAATCTAGATTAAGTGCCATTACAAATCTGTAAAAATCCGTAGTCATTTCTTCAAACCGAGATCTTCCGCCCAGACCGCCCGCGTTATTCACAAGCACATCGATTTTCCCATATTTTTCTCCTATTGCTTTTATATTTGAAGTTACTGCCTCATCATCTGTAACATCAAAACCGTAGTATTCTGCGGTAATTCCTTCGGCAGCAAGTTCCTTTACTCTTTTGGCTCCTGCCTCATCTTCAATACCATTCAATACAACGGTAAAACCGTCTTTCCCTAATCTTTTTGCGACAGCAAAACCAATACCTCCGGTAGCCCCGGTAATTACTGCTACTTTTCCTTTATTTTTACTCATTTTCTTTAATTTAATTGTTTTCTTAAATAATTCTTTTTTGCCCTAAAGGCTCTATTTTTCCGCATAAAATCCATATGCTAGCCATAGCAATAATTGCTAGTCCTGCACCAATGATGAAAACCGGTGTGTAATTACCGCCCATTGTTAACACTGGTACAAGGTATGTTAAACCAGCAGCGGCTAATTTTGCAGCCATTCCTGAAAATCCGGCTAATGTACCAACTGTCTTACCTCCGAAGTAATCACTTGGTAATGTTTGTACATTTCCGATAGCTGTTTGGAAGCCAAATAAAATAATTGCCATTATTAAAACTGCTGATACAGGAGATCCTGGGTTAGACATAATCAATAAGGATGGTAACATTATTAAACAACCTAATGTAATGACTAGCTTTCTTGTTTTATTAACAGTCCATCCGGCTTTTAAACGATTTTGAGCTAATAATCCTCCGAAATAAGCACCTAACATAGCTCCAACATAAGGAACCCAGCCATAAAGACCAATTGATTTCACATCCATGCCATATACTTCGAAAAGATAAATTGGAATCCAGAATACAAATAACCACCAAATAGGATCAATCACAGCAGAAGCCAATATTACGCCCCAGCTTTCTTTATGGGATAGCATTACTTTGACTGATGGATTATAGCCTTCGTCAAAATCTCCATCATTATCGATATCTTGATTTTTTTGACCTGACAAAATATAATCACGTTCACTCTCAGTAATCCATGGGTGTGATTTAGGCGGTGCTTTTACGAATATCATCCAAGGTATTAACCATAGCAAACCAACAAGACCAACTATAATAAATATGGCTTGCCAACTAAAATAAATTGTTAAAAATGCAATTAATGGAATAGAAATAATACCGCCTATGGCGGCCCCAGAGTTAAAAATTCCTTGGGCGAGAGCACGTTCTTTTGTAGGAAACCACTCCGCGTTACCTTTTGTAGCCCCTGGCCAGTTACCAGCTTCTGCAATTCCTAAAATACCACGGAATATGCTAAAGCTTAATAACCCTTTAGCTAAAGCATGTAATGCAGTAGCTATGGACCAAACTCCTATTGATAGTGCGAATCCTATACGCGTACCGACCCAATCAAATATTTTTCCAAATATTGCTTGACCAAAAGCATAAGAAAACACGAAAATGATTGAAATATAAGCGTATATTGACTTATGTTCATCTGCTGATTTATCAGGGTATAAATCCCCAGCAATTTCTGGCCAAAGAACACTCAACGACTGCCGATCAATATAGTTAATAATGGTAGCAAGAGCAATTAATCCGACAATCCACCATCTAAGTCCTTTAATCTTCATACTTCTGATTTAAAAAGAATAGCACATTAAACTTTACAGATCCTACTTCAGTTTTATCTGCGCGGAGCGATAAAATTGGTCTGAAATATTAAATCTTGTTTAAAATAGGGAGGTAACAGATCTTTAAGATCTATTCAAAATATAGTACCGTAATCACGATTTATGTATTTTCTTCCCTCCTTAATTTCAATTTTAGAAAGCAAAAGCGTGCAATTTTGCCTTTTTTATGATAGTTGTGTTTTATAACAATATTGATACAAAATTTCAAAATGCAATTTCATTTTCTCCTTGGCTAGTTGGGGATCCTGATTTTCAATAGCCTTATAAATTTCTTCATGCTCTTTCATAGCCAAAACAACCTGATTTTCATCACAAACGTGGTGTTTTTCGAAATTTGTTATGATGCCAGGAGTAATTATCAACATCAATGTTTCAATGGTGCTGTTCCCACTTGCTTTGGCAATGGCCAGATGGAACAAAAGATCTTCCTGTACGGCATCCTTGCCATCTAAAACTTTTTTGTTATATGCGTCCAGGGCCTTCCTTATATTAATTAAATCTTCCTCTGTTCTTCGTGTAGCTGCCAAGCCAGCTGTTTTTAATTCGAGTAATATTCTCGTTTCCACGAGGGATTTAAAATCCGGATCTTCCAATTCCAGGATGTCTTCGATCATGCCATTAATAGCGGTTACACCTATATTGGCTATAAAAGTCCCGCTTTGAGGCATAGGTTTTAAGATCCCATAAAATTCCAATTTCTGAATTGCCTCCCTAACGTTGCTTCTGCTGACACCGAATTTTTCGGACAACATACGTTCTGAGGGTAATTTTTCTCCCGGTTCTAAATTTTTATAATTGATCAAATCCCGGATCCCAGAAATGATTTTATTCTGTACTTTTTTGCTGTCATTTTTTGTGAGGGCTTCTAATTTCATTTGTTTTTATTAACAATAAATTGGTTAACCAAAATACTTAAATAGAATTTAATCGAAGGTGAAAAATTAACACAATTTCCAAAACAATAGGAATACCGACCCTAATAGGCCGGTATCGCCTAAAGAACTAACTCAAATTACTATTCAAATGATCTTCCAAAACTTCAATATTTTATTAAAACTATATTCTTGTTGGTATGTTAAACGTACCATCAATATCCAAACAACTTAATGTGTCACAACCAGATCATAATATTTAACGGTGGCATAAGCCCCTTCATCAGTAGTTTGTAAATAATTGCCTGCTTTAAAATAATTTTCAAAAATTCCCCATTTTTCCATGTGAATATCATCGTATACTACAGAATATTCATCATTGAGAATGACCTCCATCCTTCCTTCTGAAACGATCACTTCGAGGGTAAACTTTTGATCTCCGAGCTCTACCGGAAAGTTATAGCCTTCATCATCTCCCCATGCGTCCGTATGAAGCATTTCCTCTTCGGTCGCATTTAGATCTTTCAATACTTTGGTCTTTACTCTGACCTTTCCTTTATCCCAATAGATCTTTAATACCGGCGGTGCGTTGTTGTCATCCTCGCCAATCAAATCGCGCTGTTCATTGGTGAGGCGGCCATGAATCTGCATCACCATGGTCCTGTAATAGTCCCCATTGGCATCTTGAGAGATATCTGGCACGGACAATGTTCCTTTCATTCTTCCTCCCTGGGAAAATGTCCAGTTGGTGTTATTACTTCCAGGCACCATTTGTT
This sequence comes from uncultured Muriicola sp., assembly GCA_945786965.1. Lineage (GTDB taxonomy): Bacteria > Bacteroidota > Bacteroidia > Flavobacteriales > Flavobacteriaceae > Muriicola. Next base: position 8,011 of record CALZFZ010000006.1, read on the forward strand.
CCCTTAATTCTGTTCTGGAATAAGAGGAATTTGGCGTTGTAGCCTGAGGGTAGGTATAGAATACCAGCGAACCGTCTGTTGAATCGTTATACATAAACGGCTTCAGGGTTTCGTTGTTGGCATAGTCCAAAATTTCGGGGGGCTCTACTTCTATAAGTTTTCCATTTTCAGTAATTGGCAAAGTAACTTTCCAATTGTTTAAATCAATTTCTGGCAACAAGAAGGATTCATCATCAACAACAGGGTCATCATCCGTTGTTTCAACTACATCTATTTGTTCTTCTTCAGTGTCTATGGCTTTACTTACATTATTACAAGCAAATAATATAGTTGCCGAAATGACAAGAGTTGAAGCAACTATTATCTTAATTACACTATGCCGAACTGTGATTTTATAATTCATTTTCTTACTTTCTAATGCGCTACTTCAAGTTCATACACTTTAACGCTGGCAGATGCCCCTTCATCCCTGGTTTGAAGATAATTTCCGACCTTAAAATAGTTTTCAAAGATCCCCCATCGCTTTATACTCGCATCATCATACACAAAGAATTCACTTTTATTTAATGAAACCACCATTTTACCGTCACTCACTTTAACCTCAATGGTGAATTTTCTAAACCCTACTTCCTGTTCAAAATTTCTACCCTTATCATCACCCCAGGCTTCTTTATGTAAGATTGTTTCCTGGTCCACACCTGCGTTTTTTAATACCTTTGTCTTGACCCTGATCTTACCTTTATCCCAGTAAATTTTTAATATTGGTGGAGCATTGTTGTCTTTTTGACCTATCAGATCGCGTTGTTCATTGGTCAATCTGCCATGGATCTGGGCAATAATTACCCTGTGATACTTGCCATCTTCTGCTCTGGAAACATCACCCATGGCCATTTTGACCTTTAAAGTTCCTCCCTGGGCAAATGTCCAATTTACATTATCATTCCCCGGCTCCATTTGTTCTCTGAGTTCAGACCTGGAATACTTGGTATTTGCCGTGGTCGCATCCGATGGATAGGCATGGAAAACCAAGGCCCCGGATGTTGAATCATTATACATGTATGGCTTCAATGTTTCATTAGAAGCATATTGCAGAATTTCAGGTGGTGAGACACTAATGGCCCCTCCTTTCCCTTTACCTTCCGGGATAGTTACCTTCCAATGACTCAAATCAATATTTGGAAGTTTTACCTTCTTTTTTCTTTTATTGGATTTTTCAACTTTTACATCCGATTCTGCAATGCTACTTTTCTTGTTTTGAGCAGTAACACTTACCGTTATAAATGCTATTAAAAAAATAATTATAGATGTCTTTCGGAAAACTTCCATTTTATAAATTAAAAATTAGGCCTATTAGTTATGGTGACAAAGCTCTATTTCTGTATCTCCATTGTTATATAACCACCCAGTCAAATTTATTGCCTGGGCGGTTTTTATAATCTTAAACAATAATTCGCCCCTTTTTAATCAGTGATTTCTATGTTATCAAAGAAGGCCTCAGCAACATTATCTATAACATCTACATTCCTAACATAAATAACTATCGAGTTTGTAGAAGCCGTGAATTGAAACGTATGGGTAGCATATGCATCACCATCAGTGGCGAAAATATTCGGAATTGCAAAGTATGCATCAATAGCAGCATCTGAAGTAGAGGCATTAATGCCTGTCTCATCGGCAATTTCCGTATTTAATATGAATACCTCTGAAGTTATACCTGCGGCAGTTGTCCGTGCGTCAATAGAGAACGTATATGTTGAACCTTGCTGAACTGTTACTACTTGATACAAACGACGACCTGTCTCGTCTAGTTTTGCTCCTCTGGTGCCATTATTTCCATCACTTGTAGAACCAGCTTGCTCGCTGTTATCACCATAAAAACCTTCAAGCCAACTATCTAAAGCTCCATTATCCCATAGAGGATCATATGGACTAGGAATAGTATTTCCATCATTATCCACTACCGTACTATTAGGGGTCATATCCCAAGCATCAGCATTATCACCAGTGTTCACCGTATACTCATCAAAAGTTCCGTTAAGCACCTGTACAACAAATCCTTGCGACACTACAAGTTGCTCAGTAGCCACATCTGTATTACCTGTAATGCTATAAGCAGTTAAGGTTACAACGTAAATCCCGTCTGCTTCATACGTATGAGAAGGGTTCATTCCAGTAAATTGATAACCATCTCCAAATTCCCATAACAGCATTTCTGCACCCACAGAAGCATCCATGAAGGAATACGTTCTATAATCAATAGCATCTACCTGTGAAGTAAAATCTGCCGTAACAGGTGCCAGTATATTTATTGTTTTGCTTAACTCCGTAGACAAATTAGAATCGTTTGTAGCTATAAGTGTTACTACATATTCAGCTGCCACTGCATAAACATGAGTTGGCGATTCTTCAGTGGAAGTATTGCCATCTCCAAAATCCCACGCATAAGTTGAAGCATTTACAGATGAATTCGTAAATGTATATTCCAGATAATTAGTCTCACTCTGAGCGACACTAAATCCTGCTGAAGGTGGCACTGCACCGGCAGATCCTACCTCAATTGTGAAATCATCTAATCTGGCTTCAACATCACCATTAGTGAAAAATATTGCAACCGTATTATTAGTTCCGGAACTAAATGACAACTTCTGTTGCACATAGGTCTCAGGATCCTCGTCATCGGTCACAGTTACTGAAGCAAGGGTTCCCGCAGCAACTTCTCCCAATGTTGTAAAAGTACCTCCATTTTGTGTTACTCCAAGTACGGAAACGGTCAATGATGGGTCTGATGAATCACTCTTCATAGTATACCAAAAACTAAGGTCATAATTAGTATCAGGTTCTACAGTAATTTCTTGATAACCAATACGATCTCCAGCAGGAACTGGTAATTTAGCACCTTGATCTCCAAATGTTACCGGACTACCTGTAATCTGAATAACACCTCCTAAATCATTATTTCGCCATGAGTCACGACCATCACCACCACCTTCAGGTAAGGTATCATCTTCAAAACCAGGTTCTAAAATAATAGGCTGAAATGGACCTTCAACCACCAAAACATCAATAGTTATAGATCCTGTTGCACCATTTGCGTCACTAGAAGTTAAGGTTACCGGATAGGTGTCTTCGCCAGCTTCAAATGTAAATGTTGGGTCTTGGTCAGTTGAAGTATTTCCATTTCCGAAATCCCATGCGAATGTAGTAGCCTCAGTGGATAGATTAGTGAATTTAATCGTTTTAAAATCTTCCAAAGTAGAAGCATAAGAAAAATTAGCTTCAGGAAATTTGGTATCCACTTTAGAATTTGAAGCTGGTAACTCATCTCTAAAAAGTTCATCGCCAACACAACTTACAACAATACTCGCTATAACCATAGTTAAAAGCAACAGTTTGGTCTTACTAAAAATATATCCTTTATGTTTCATAGTTTTTTTCATTAATATTAATATCCTGGGTTCTGTGTTAAAAGACCATCACTTATATTTATCTCTCTTGCAGGAATTGGCAACAGTAATGCTCTGGCACTAAAGACATAGCCCATTTCGGTAGCATGAGCACTCAAGACGGCATCTGCAACATTAAATCTAAGCAGATCGAACCAGCGTTGATTCTCAAATGCTAATTCCACCCGTCTTTCAAGTAAAAGCTCCTCTTTTGTTATACTTGATATTATATTTGGAGCAGTATCTGGGAATGCCCTATCTCTTATCCTTTGAAAAGAAGTTAAGGCCCCTATATCACTAGTTGATGAACTTCCAGCCATAATCGCTTCAACATGCATCAATAGTACATCGGCAAAACGTATGGCTATGTAATCGTTACCAGCATTTCGAGCATTTGGACCATAATTGTCATTGACATCGAATCCGTCAGGGAAGAACTTGGCTACCTCATTTTCATCAGGTGCAAGTAACCCATTCATATTGGTAATAGAAACTGCTGTTCTATCTCCGCCATTGGAAACAAAATCTAATCTAAGATTATTATTGACAATGTTTTGACCATCTTCTCTACCTGCTCGAACTGCAGAAGTAAATTCAGCTGAAAAACTTTGACTTTCATCAGCGTTACCTGGTTGATATTGAATAGCAAAAATAATTTCATCGTTCAGTTCGTCATAAAATACATCGTAATAATTAGCCAGTAAAGAAAATTGCCCACTATTAACAATGGCCTCACACAATTGTTGTGCACCGGCATAATTAGGACTAGCCTGCGATAAATACACCTTTGCCAATAAAGCTTGGGCCGCAGCTTTTGAGGCTCTAGATTTATAGGTGTTATCCAATACGGCAACGGCTTCTTGCAAATCAGCAACAATTTGTGCGTAAATCTCTGATTCAGGAACTCTTGTAAAAAGAGCTTCTTTATCCGTAGGACCTACCACTGTAGTTACCAAAGGTACATCGCTAAACAACCTGACCAATTTAAAGTAGGCATAGGCTCTTAAAAATTTAGCTTCAGCTGTATACTTTGCCTGATTACTTGCGTCTGCAATATCAATGAAGTCCAAGACATTATTCGCTCTGAAAATAACCTGATACATCGACTGATAATAATCTTCAACTTCCACATTGTTGGCATTCACCACATATCTGTGAAAATCAGACTTTGAACCTTCGAGTGTTGCATTCCTTGTATTATCGGTACGATGCTCGGTTAAAAGGTGTTCAAATTGTACCCCTCTATTTGCATTACCAATATTTGTTACTGTACTTTCATTAACCCCCTGAACGGCATCATAGATTCCAATAACTCCGGCCAGCACATCAGCATCAGATTGGAAAAACGATTCCACTGCAACTGCAGTATCCGGCAATGGATTTAAAAATTCCTCACTACAGGATAGAAAAACCAACCCTGTAACAGTAAACATTAAATATTTTATAAGTTTCATAACTAGTATTTTTTTAAATTAAAAATCAATGTTCAGACCTAATGTCAAAGTACTAAATATTGGTGTTCCCGCCCTTTGGGATCCATAAGCTCTAGGATTTGAGCCATCTATATGTTCCGGGTTGAAACCGTGATAATCATCAGCTGTAATGTAAAGCAGATTCTGACCAGTGGCGTAAAGTCTTAAGCCTGCTAATCCTAATTTTGATGTGATATCATCCGGAAAATTATACCCAAGGTTTACATTACGCAATGAAAAGTAGTCTGCACTTGCAATAACTTCACTTGTTAATACCTTTTCCTGAATGAAAGATTCATTTGATACAAGGCCATCAGCAACTGCTTGTGCTTCACCACCACTTCTGGTCCTGTTGCCAAACCAATTATAGAAATATTGATCTCCAATATTATTTACCTGGGCGCCAAGGCTTCCCTGAAGCTGAAATGAAAAATCAAAGTCTCCCATTCTAAATTCATTAGTAAAACTCCATAATAAATCCGGATAGGGGTCTCCTAAAATAGTTTTGTCCTCTTCAGTAATTATACCATCACCATTTAGATCTTTCACTATAGTATCATCTGCCTGACCGTTAATTCTATTCCAGGGATTGTCAACATAGGTTGTTCTAAATTGAGTATCGTCATAGGCATCGTTATCAACTACATACCCCCAGAAAGATGATATAGGCTCACCTATTCGATTTATCCATTGAGAATTTCTACCATAGGTATCTTCAATTAGTGCATTATTCGAATCACCAAAACTCAATAATTCATTTTGGTTGGTAGATGCAATTAAAGTAGAGTTCCACCCAAATTTCTCGTTTACAATATTTTTCGTTCTAAGCTCAAGTTCAAATCCTTGGTTTTTCACTTCACCTAAATTTACGATACCACCTGTAAATCCGGTAATGTAAGAAACAGGGTTATTTAAAAGTAATTCATCACTGGTTCTTCGATAAAAATCGAACGATCCTGATACTCTGTTATTCAAAAACCCGTAATCCAAGCCAACAGTTAATTCTTGCGAAGCCTCCCACTGTAACAATGCATTTGCAATATTAAGCGGAGAAACACCGGGAGTTATAACGCCATCAGTAATAGCATTGGAATTTTGTAACAATGCTAAATAGGGCCAAATATTTACAACATCGTTACCTACATTAAAATTCTCAGCACCTGTAAGACCGTAACTAGCTCTAAATTTCAAATTGTTTACCAGGTCGCTGTTAATCAGAAAATCTTCTTTGGCCACATTCCAACCCACGGATACTGCAGGGAAATTACCATACTTAGAGTTTACCCCAAAAACCGAACTACCATCACGTCTAAAAGAGGCATTGAATAAATATTTACCCTTGTACGCATAATTTATCCTGGCAAAATAACCTACTTTTTTCAGTTCTGTATTGATTTCTTCATATTCAGCAATTGCCGTTGCGCCTTGTAAATTTTTAAGCAAATCATTGGTATACCCATTACCAGTAACCTCACTATTTTCACTTTTTCTTTGCTGTATGGTCATACCTGCGAGTAAATTGAGGTCATGATCACCAAAAGTTTTGGTGTAGTTTAAGGTATTATCCAAAATCAGTCTAGTTCGGAATCTATTCTGCAAATTATATTGCGCTCTACTGTTTCCAGAGGCATGATGCTTTACACCATCATATCGTGTTCTCTTTCTTTGTTCCAGAGTAACCCCCAAAGAAGTTTTAGCTGTAAGCCCTTCTAAAATTTCATAACTTAAATAGGTTGAGCCAAATAACTTGGTATTATACTCATAATGTTCTCTCTCTACATATTGTGCGTATGGATTGGAATCACCAGAAGTACGAGGTCTTTCTGTATTACCGTCACCGTCCAAATCCAAATTAACTAAATGGTTTTCAAAAAAGTAATCCCCAACACCAACATCCGGATAAGAACCTCGATTAATAAACTGAAGCGTTTCTTCTGTATGATAAATAGGCAACCACGGGGATTGACGTATAGGATTATGTATAGATGTTGGTAACCTTCTTTGCTTTGTGTAAGACGGTGTGGCTCTAAGCCCAAAATTGAATTTTTCACCTAATTTTGTATCTATCTTTATACTACCCGTATACAATTTGTAGTCATCGGTTATCACAACACCTTCGTCGCCAAGGAATCTTAAAGAAGTACTGAACTTAGTATCTTCTGTACCTCCTCTTGCCGAAAAGGAATGACTTGAAACGGTTCCCCCATCAAAGAAAACATCTTGCCAATCTCTGTCGATCCCTGTAGTGGCTACTAATAATTGTGCATAAAGTGTTTCACCCGAAAGTGTCCCGGTTGCAGCTTGCTCTATTTTGGCCCATTCCGCAACGCTCTTTCTCCAATCATCACTACCATGTGCTTCTTTAAAACCTGTGTACGTTTGATAGCTGAATTTTGTTTTTCCTGCTTTCCCTGTCTTTGTAGTGATCATTATTACACCATTAGAACCTTCACTACCATAAATAGCTGCAGATGCGGCATCTTTTAAAACTTCAAAAGACTCAATATCATTCATGTCTAAATTTGCAAGAAAATCTGAGCTTACAACTACCCCGTCTACCACTAGTGCAGGACCAGAGTCAGCAGTTATAGACCCAACACCTCTAATGGTAATGGTAGGCGCACCACCAGCTTCCGCATTGGTTGCCTGGATATTAACCCCAGATACCTGACCAATAAGGGCATCATCTACCCGCGATACAGCAATCTGGTCCAAATTTTCGTTCACTACTTTGGAAATTGATCCTGTTATTGTGGATTTCTTTTGTGTTCCATACCCGGTGACGACCACTTCATCTAGTTGTGAGGCATCCACCAATAAGGTTACGTTAACTGTTCTTTGATTTACAATGGCTACAGTTTGTGTTGCGTACCCTATATAAGAAAAACGAAGTATTTCTCCACTGGAGACATTAATGGTATAATTACCATCGAAATCAGTGGTTGTTCCTCTTGTAGTGTTCATTACAATAATAGTAGCTCCAGGGATAGGAACCTGGTCTGCATCTGTTACGACACCCGAAACACTAAAGGTGTCCTGGGCAAACAATTGGATATTGACAAACAATATCGCAATTAGAATAAGTCTAGTTTTTAAATTCATCTGTTCTTCAGTTAGATTTATTATTCGAATCAATTCTACGTTTTGAGCAACTTTTAAACGAGGTTGTTAGCTGATTATCAATTGCCCAATATATTCCCAACATAATAAGATGAATTATTGCTATTTTTGTAAATAACATGTTCATCTTTTTGTTCATGTTGTTGATTTCTTCCCTCTTAAAAGAAGTAATCAGTTTTCAAAAAGGATAGGCGTGCACCTGTCCTTTTTTTGTTTTATGCGGATTATATTAATAAATGAAGGGTTTAGTTCGTTTGTTCATTTATTGGTTATCCAAACTGGTTTACCAATCTGGAAAACCAAATATATCCAAAAATTTTGTTAAAACAAGTTTTTTTTGAATTTTAACATATTAACCCATGAAATCTTCCCTGATTGGGCTGAAAACATCAATTAATACACCGGCTTCTACACAAATAGCACCGTGAAGTACATGCGGGGGGATATAAAAAGCATCACCTCCTTTTACTGTTTTGCTTTCTTTACCAATGGTCAGTTCATATTTTCCACTTTCTACATAGGTTACCTGTGAATGGTGATGTTCGTGCATGGGGCCAATGCCCCCTTTGTCGAATTTTACCTTCACGAGCATGATCTTGTCATCGTATCCCATAATTTGCCGCTGAACTCCTTCGCCAACGGTTTCCCATTCTATTTCTTCCCCGAATAAAAATTCTTTACTTGCTCCAAATGTTTTCATATCCTATTGTTCTTAATTAGTTCAATAAATGGTCCTTTATTGTTTAAATTTGATTTATTTTGGTTGTGTACCCAAACCTACTGTCGCTTCTCTAAACCATACTTCGGTATAGCAGCCATTTTCATACTGCTCAGCGATATCACCGCCATAGGTTTCTGCACCTGCAGACCAAACCATATTTGTTTCAGGACTTTTTCCATTGGTTTGGTTATAAGCACCTTGTTTAAAATATTTCAGCTCTCCGCTGTAGGCAGCGGCGCGTTCGGTCCCATCCTGTCCTATAGGCACAAATAGTTTCCTGACTTGGCCTGGTAGGTCTGATTTTTTAACATATTCGGATGCGATGAGATTTTTAGTAAATGTTTTGGTTTCATGCCCTTCACTTTTAAATGTAAGGTACATTATACCCTTATATACATTTACTTCATAACTGAATTCTTCCCCTAATTCTATTCCATCCATGGGCTCATCAGGATAGTCATTTTTGGTTGTACCTGTAACAGACATATCATTACCCCATACAGCGGTTGAATAATCCCACCTATCAGAATTATCATCACCGGCTGTATTGATTTCATAATTCCAGAATACAGATCCCTTTGTTTGACCCGGGAATTTCTTGTAAAATATTTTTAACGGTTCATTTTCATGTCCTTCACCACTGTGAATTTGCCCTACGACTACTGAGTAAGAGGCCGGAACCCTGACATCGCCAGAAACGGAGACCTGCATAACCTTGCAGGTGCCTGTTAATTTACCCCCATCTTCAGGCGTCCAATCCCTTTTTTCATGCAACTCTGTTCTGGTGTTACTCGAGTTTTTTGAAGTAACCCCTGAATTTGGAGTTTTATAGACTACCCAACGCCGGGTACCATCAATCACGGTGTAGAAAAAATCCTTATGGTCGAAGTTGTCGAGATTTTCTACTGTAGCACCATTTCCCAACAATATTTTAAATTTATCCATAAAGGGAATCACCTCACTTGGATAAACCGTTTTCTCACTTAAACCGTCATTAGCTTCGAAGTACCCTGCATTAGATATGGCCTCATCACTGATAGTGATATTTGCTGATTTAAACCAAACTTCGGCGTAATTGCCGTCCGCATATTGTTTTTCAAGGTCGCCGCCATGCGTTTCAGCACCCGAACACCAGACCCTGTTAACTTTGGGGTCTTTTCCGTTGGTTTGGTTATAAGTCCCTAATTTGAAAAAGAGCCCCTCGTCGGCATACGCATTTTTGCGTTCAACACCATCCTGACCTATTGGAAAAAACAGATTTTCGACTTGCTCTGGAATGTTTGAACGTTCAGCATATTCAGAGGAAATAAGATTTTTGGTAAATGTTCTGGTTTCGTGACCTTCGCTAGTAAATGTAAGGTACATCATTCCATCCTTAATTTCCACCTCATAACTGAACTCCTCACCCAAGGCAATCCCATCTTCCGGCTCTGGTGGATAGCTGTTTTCAGCGGTTCCAACGACAGAGAAATCATAGCCCCAAACAGGATGGGAATAATCCCATCGTTGTGAATTATCGTCACCTGCCGTATTGATTTCATAATGCCAAAACACAGATCCCTTTGTATGACCGGGAAATTTTTTATAAAATATCTTCAGTGGTTCATTCTCATGACCATCAGCACTATGAATTTGACCAACCACTACTGAATACGTGGAAGCAACGCGAGCGTCGCCAGTAGCAGACACATTCATTACTTTAAGGGTAGCATTCATTTTGGCTTCGGACATTGGTGTCCACTTCTTTAATTGGGCCAACTCAGTTCTCGTGTTATTAGAAGAACCATGGGTACTTCCTCCATTAGGTGACTTAAATACTACCCAATCCCCATTATCATCACTTGCAGTATAAAAGAAGTCCTTATTCTCATAATCAGTTGCCTGACCAACATTAGAACCATCGCCTAAGATCAAGTTCCAATGTTGGAAAAATGGTATGACGTCATTGGCGGTCACCATTGCTGATTTCTCAGTCTCCTTACAACTATTGAGTAAAAAGACCGCACATACCATTAATGAATAATGAACAAAAGTTGATTTAGTTATGTTGCAGTTCATGTTATTTTATGCGTTGGTTCAATTAAAATAATACAAGTACCAGGTTTGGTCTATACAACAACCCATATAGTTCTTCAAAGCCAGCATGAAGACTGGTTACAATCAAAATAGAGCCGCAGAATAATTGTGAATGCTCATTGTTTTAAATTGGTTAACCAGTTTGGTTTACCAAAAATACATATATTTGTCAGACAGACAAATTTTTAACATTAAATCTGCTGGTCCGATCCAAAATAATCCGGCATTTTACTTTACATATTTTGAAA
>CALZFZ010000007.1 GCA_945786965.1 uncultured Muriicola sp.
AAAAATGCAGCAAAGAGCCTGGAAACCCAATTTAATGGTTCCGGTACGCGATATAAACGGCGTAAAAGGTATTTTCCAGTTTTTGAGGAACATTGCGAAACCAAAAGGTTCTATTAAACTTTTGGGGATTGAACCATTTTCAGAGAACAGTACGCTTGCCGATGAATTGGAAACACTTGCAGAATCCTTTCGGGTTAAAGGTGTTTTTTCATCCTGGACAGTGATCCATACGGAAGAATTTGCAAAAGGAATCAATTACGGAAGTCAGGCGCTTCAAGGTGCCTTTTTCCGGCCAAATATTATATTTCTAAATCTACATGGCCATGACGATTATGAAAATGAAGTACGGCCCATCATTAAGGAATCTATTCGATTGGAAATTGGCGTATTGCTGTTTGTCTCACATGCAACCGCGCAGCTGGGACAGCGTAATATGATCAATGTTTGGATCAGTGACCGGCAGACCAACTGGAACATTGGATGGGATATAGGAAATTTAGATCTATCCTTGCTTATTGCCTATAAATTAAAAATGAACTGGGACGCACAGATCCGATTGATCACAGTGATCAATGACCCAAAGGAAGAAGAGCATGCCAAGGAATTTCTCAACACGCTCATTAGCTTAGCTCGTTTACCCAAAACCCTTACCCAGGTACATGTCGGCAGTTTTCACGACATAGTTATCAATGCTCCTTCAGCCGACCTCAATATTTTTGGGATGGAAGGAAAATTGAGTTACGAATTTGTTAAGGACATGACCAACAAAACAAATAGTTCCTGCCTGTTTGTAAAAGATTCAGGGCACGAGAGTATCCTTGCTTAAGACCGATTAAATCTCCTAAATAACTACATTATTAACCCGCCACTAATTAGGTGCTATATTCTGGTTGACCTTAAACAAGTTGTTTGCGTCATATTTCTTTTTGATTTTTTGTAGGCGATCATAGTTATGCCTATAACTTGCTTTAACACGTTCCTGACCTTCATCGTTCATCATAAAGTTAGAATAGGCACCTCCGGCTGAGTACGGATGTAAACCTTCCCAATAATCCTTGCACCATTTTGTGATTTTATCGGCATTTTTAGGATCCGGGTCTACCCCTACAATGACGCCCGAATATTTGGCGTCCCTGTAGGCCCAGGCCGTCTCATCATTCCCTACTCTGGCAGCAGCCCCGGTTATGGGGTATAAATGCATCTGAGATAAGGGAGTCGGAATTCTGGATCCGAATTTTAAATGCTGTGCACTGATATCTTCATTCAGATCATTAAAGAAATCACCTCTCCAATACCATTGCAGTCCCGATGGAAATAAGCCATCAAACATGGTTTGAACCGAAGGATAAGGCATTTCCCCAACATGCTGGAACAATGGATCCATGGCTAATATAGGCTTAAATAATTCATTTGCTTTAGCCATATCGCCAACGTAACACCATACAATTCCACAGAATTGTTTCAAATGTAAATGCTCCGGAAACGGCGGACCCGGGATGATCATGGTAGCAAAAAATCCATTGAGCTCCTCGGGAGCCGACTGAATAAAGGTATGGTACCAGGCCATTATTTCCTGTGTCTTTTCAATGGGCCACAAGGTAGGCCCACCAAAGACCGTTTTTACAGGATGTGCCTGAAATTTAAAGGAAGTAACTATTCCAAAATTTCCTCCGCCTCCGCGAATGGCCCAAAATAGATCTGAGTTTTCGTTTGCGTTCACAGTCACAAAAGAACCATCTGCCAAAACCATATCGGCTTCCAGGAGATTGTCTATCGTAAGGCCGTATTTTCTTGATAAATGCCCAACACCTCCACCCAGGGTAAGCCCCCCTACTCCTGTAGTAGAAATAATTCCGGCTGGAACAGCAAGCCCAAATGGATGGGTTGCATGGTCTACTTCGCCCCAAAGGTTTCCCCCTCCAACACGAACGGTATTATTTGAGGTGTCTACGCGAACAAACTTAAGCCCTGATAGGTCTATTACCAACCCATCATTGCAGATGCCCAATCCACCTCCGTTATGTCCGCCTCCCCTAATCGCCAGTAAGATATTGTTCTCTCTGGCAAAGTTCACGGATGCAATGACATCGGCCACATCTACACACATGGCAAACATGCCGGGATGTTTATGTATCATTCCGTTGTACACTTTGCAGGTTTCATTATACTCCGGATCGGTTGGAACGATTACTTTGCCTCGTAAGGAAGCGGTATACGCATTGATAGTTTCGCTCGATAGTTCTTTAATTGTCTTTGTCATGGTTGTTTTGTTTATTGGTTGTACCCAAAGTTCGGTATTAAAATACACAATGGAAGCAACAAACAATTCAAACAATTACAATTTTAGTTCATCCCAGTATGAGAAGCGCTAAAGATTACTGTTGACACATTTGAGCATATTTGGACGGCAGGATCCCAAATTTGTCGTAGAAGGACCTGGAAAAATAAGCAGGACTATTAAAACCGGTTTCGAAGGCAATTTCAGAAATATTCCCCTGTTGGTCATGAATGAGATCCAAGGCCTTATGCAACCTGTATTCTCTCAAGAAGGTTATGGGCGATTTTCCGGTAAGCTTTTTGATTTTGCGATACACTTGGGATTTACTATGCCCAAGGTCTTTGCTCAGTGAAGTAACATTGAATTTAGATTTGTTCCAGGTACGTTCACAGAAATCAACCAAATGTTTTACAAACGCAACCTCCTGAGGGGCCAAAGTTCGGATCAATTGATCATCTATGATCGCATTTCGATTTTCATTTTCATACAATGCCTTTACAGCAGAAGAGATAACGATCTGGTCCTGGACCACTTCACACATCTGCGTAGCCAGGAAGATAGACTCCGAAAACAGACCATCTTGGGATGTTACCGGCGAACCTTCACATAGGCCAATTTTTAGGCGCTGATTATCCCGTTCTAATATAGGGTAGCAATACTTAAAACTTTCCAGGATCTTTAAAGCACATAATACGGCATTTGTTACCGATTTAAAAGAAATGAGATACGACTTGTCATTTTCACGAACGATACTTCCTTCAAAATGGTTTACAGATTTAGCAACGCTTCGGTGGAATTTCTGGGTGAAAATACTGAGTTGATTTTTATCTAATCTGTGAAGGTAATCAGAGGTTTCCAGAACCATTAAAACCCTGAATGCAGGATCGTCAATAATGTTCAGTTCCTCTTGATCTGCCTTTTGTGGATCTGTAATCCGCCCTAGAAATGATTCCACCAGGTGAGGATCTACTTCTATAATGTCATGTGGAAATTCACCATGGGCGTGATTGTGCATATTTTGAATGGCCTCCCTGTTGGGGGCTTCAATCAAACAGAAAGCAGTATGCCGCTTGCTGTCGCACCAATAGGTCATTCCCTTACACCCGTACAAATGCTCTACTTTCAGATCTTCCTGGTGCATTAATGCCACGTGTTCTGCAGTAATTTCTTCCGGGATCTCATGGCGATCCATGTATATAGGCATCGTATTATATTTATAAAGTTAATTTACTGAATAATTGCCAAAAAATCGAGATTTGGCGCATTTTTTAGGAACTATGCAGATGTAGTATTACGAGTTGTAGAGGAGGTACTTGTATTAGCTGGCGCATTTCGAACGAAATACATCTTCATAGTACCCCTGTTTTTTACGGCGATCTCACCCCGATACTCACATTGAAAAGAATCTTTGATGAGTTCATACGTATTTTCACTGATGTTGATTGAACCAGGCTCGGACATACCCTCCATACGTGAGGCAACATTTACGGTATCGCCCCAAATATCATAAGAGAATTTTTTACTACCCACTACCCCGGCTACCACTGGTCCGGTATTGATCCCAATACGGATATCGAAGCGCATTTGATCTGTTTTTCTATTTTTTTTCGCTTCTTCAACAAAATCCAGGATCTCAAAGGCGGCCTGAATCATTTTATGGGCATGGTCTTTAATCTCAAAAGGCAATCCTCCGGCACACATATAGGAGTCTCCAATGGTCTTTATTTTTTCAAGGTTATATTTTTCAATAATATCATCGAAGGCTGAAAAGTAATACCCAATACTTTCTACCAGCAATTCCGGTTCCAGATCTTCCGAATGTCTCGTAAAAGCAACAAAATCAGTAAATAATACGGTAACTGAATTAAACTTACTGGCTTTTACGGTACCGTGTTCTTTTAATTCCTGAGCCGTTTTTTGTGGCAATATATTGAGAAGTAAACTTTCGGACCTATCCTTTTCAAATTCAATGATCTGGTTCGTTCTTTTAATATATATATTTCGCCTGTATAAGCCTGCTGCTAACAGAAATATTAGAAACAAGGCAATAGCGGTTGCGATGGTAATTATTTGCTGTGTTCTTCGCCGTTGATTGAGGAGATCTACCTCAATTTGCTTCTGAGCCAGTTCCATATCGGCCATTTCCTGAATCGCTGTTATATTCTGAACACTATCCCTGAAGGTGATATAATTTTTATAATAGTTCAATGAAGCGAAAGCATACCCGGTTTTTTCGTACAATTCAGAAAGTTTTAAATAGGCATCTGCAATTTGCTCTTTCAGACTATATTGTTTGGCCAGGTTTAAAGAGCGCAATGCATAAGTGAAGGCAGAATCCCAGTCATTCCTATCTGCACTAAAGTCGGCCATATACGTAAGAAAAACGCATATAGGATAATAATCTCCTAATTCCTCCAGCAAAGCAATGGATTCTTTAATCTTTTCTTCTGCTAAAGCTTTCTGGCCTAATTGGGCATAGGCAAGGCCTGAATTGCCTAAATTATAGGCCAATCCTAATTTATAATCTAACGCTTTCCAAATAGCTTCCGATTCCTTAAATAAAACCAGGGCTGTATCTGGCCTACTAAATTCTAAATTATACGCATCCCCAAGATTTTCTAAGGCACTAGCATAATTAACTGAGTCCCATTTGTCCTTTAATTCACTTAGTAATTCTATAGCATTTATATAGTAGCTTACAGTATTTTGCTCGTTTCCCATAGACGCGTACACACCAGCAATAGAAATATAGAGCGAACTCAACTCTTTTCTTTTTTTTGGGTCATTGGTAATAATTTTCACCCCTTTAAAATAAATTTCCAGAGCTTCTGTTAGGTTGCCCTTTAGTCGTAAGCCGTTTCCTTTTTGTAAATATCCTCTGTATAGGGCAAACGAGGAATCCAGAGCAATGGCCCTCCGAATAAGTTCCTCACTATATACTAAAGACGAATCTGGATTTGGGTGTGCTGCAGCCAATTTGCTTAATAATCTGAGGCGCTGTCCTTCTTCAAAATCTCCTGAGAGATACACCGCTTTCAGGCTATCAGCAGCTGCCTGGTCCTGGCCATAACTAAAAAAGCCCCAGCACAAAAAGACACCCAGCAAAAGCCAAGTGTTTTTATATTTGAATGGTATATAGCACAAAAGATACTTCATGCAATAGCTTTTAATTTGATTACCTAAAATCCTTATTCGCCAACTTTTATCTTCGGATCTATTTTATAAACGTGTCCCGGACCTCCTATGGTAAAATGAATTTCATATTTATAGGCATCCTGCCCCCCTCTTATGATGGTAGCCTGTACAGTGCCCTCTCCAGGAATATCATTCCTGCTAAATATCCTGGGTCCCCTAGAATACTTAATTAACTTAATATTGACAACTGAATTAGGATCCGTGGATGAAATCCCTCGCCAAACAATATTATCCCCTACATTGGCAATGATGGTAAAAGCCTCTGGAGAACTATTATCCAATACCGATGTATTCGGATCTGTAGTGAAATAACATGCGGATGCGGGGTTTGGATTTTTGGTGTCTACATTAAGTGTAATTTCCCGGGTTTCCTGCGCATAGGAAGTAGCTATAGACCCTAGAACAGAACAGGCAAGAACTATAAAAAAGGCTTTGGTTACATTCATGATCTTTCATTTTGGCTGTTCCAAGTAAAGAAATAAAAAGGGGTACGGATTCTTTAATTAGGCTCCCTCCCCCTTCTTTCCTCGTAAAATTAGCATAAAATTACCCAAAAAGAATGCTATACAACTAACTATAGCTTATTAGTTATCTCCAACTTTTATTTTTGGGTCTATTTGATACATTGCACCGGTATCGCCTACTTTAAAAAATATTTTATACTTAAAAACTTCAAATCCAGTAACCGCAATGATGGTATCACGAACCTTGTCGGCCTGACCATTTCCTCTAGAACCCGAGCGAAAAGGGTCTCTAAAAATAGGAGGCCCACTTTCTGCAAAGATCATTCGGATATTAATTATGTCATTCGAGGGCTGTTTCGCTATCCCTTGCCATTCTATAATATCTCCAACGTTTGCTTCAATCGTGAAATTCTCCGCATTACTTGGATCATTTGCTAACACGGTTGTATTGCTACTTGCAGTAAAAGTGCACACCTGGGCTGCATTTTGGTTATTTAATAGTTCTGTGTCTACTTCAAGAGTAATAGTTCGCGTTGTAACAGCCTGTCCGTACGAAATGTTGCTGAATGCGAAGGACATTATTGCCACTCCTATTAAAAGTTGTTTGTTTGTTTTCATAAATTTTTCTTTTGGTTGGTTAGTTTTCCTTGAAAAAGGGTTATTAATTATTTTGATTGTTCTTAACAAGATAATGATTTTAAATGATTCCCCGGGCTATTAAACAGCAGCCATTTTAACGGCCTCTTTAGAGCTATCTACAAAATACATCTTCATTTCTCCTTTGTTTTTAACTTGTAGCTCTCCCCGGTATGTACACTTATAAGAATCTTTGATTAGTTGATATGTATTTTCACTGATATTGATCTTCCCTGCTTCTGAGGCAGCTTCCATACGGGAGGCAACATTTACGGTATCGCCCCATATATCATAAGCAAACTTCTTGCTGCCCACGACCCCCGCAACTACCGGCCCTGTATTGATGCCAATTCGGATATCAAAATCCAATTCAACAGCACTAGGATTGTACCTGGTTTCTTCTACAAAGGCTGCGATTTCAAAAGCAGCTTTGACCATTTTAAGGGCATGGTCCTCTGAAGGAAAGGGAAGGCCACCGGCGCACATATACGCATCCCCTATGGTCTTAATCTTTTCGAGGCCATGTCTTTCGACGATCTCGTCAAATTTGGAGAAATAGAAACTCACGGTTTCTACCAGCTGTTCGGGGGAAAGTTGTGACGAGTATTGGGTAAACCCTTTAAAATCAGTAAACAATACCGTGACCGAATCAAATTTTTGAGCCTTGACCTTCCCGGATTCTTTTAATTCCTGTGCGGTTTCTTCAGGTAGGATATTGAGCAGGAGCGTATCCGAACGATCCCGTTCTTCTTCAATGATCTTTTTGGTTTTCTGGATAAAGGTATTGCGTTTAAAAAGGCCAAATGCCAGGATTCCCACCAAAAATAACCCTATTCCGGTAGCATAGGCTATAATCTTTTGGGTCTTCTTTTGCTGGTTCAACAGGTCTACTTCTACCTGTTTTTGGGAGACCTCGAAGTTGGTTCGCTGGTCTGCTAATTGCTGTATAACCTCTAAATTTTTTACGCTATCCCGATACGAGATATGATCTTTATAATAATCATATGCCCGGGCTTTATTCCCAATACCCTCGTATAGCTGTGCGAGCTTTAAATTGGCCCCGCTTATTTCGTCTTTTAATTTATATTTCCTGGCTAACTCAAGGCTTCTTTTGGCGTAAAGTAAGGCAGACGACTCATCATTTTTTCGCGTATAAATATCTGACATATAAGTGAGGTACACGGTAATAGGATAGAAATCGCCCATTTCTTCCAGGATGTTGATTGCCTCATTTATATTAGACTCTGCGAACGCATCCTCACCCAATTCGGCATGGATCATGCCGGTATTGCCCAGAGTATAGGCTGTGCCAATTAAATAATTTTTCTTTTTAAAAATTGCACCAGATTCTTTATTGTAGATAAGAGCAGAATCGTATTTTTTGGTGTAGAAATAAGCATCTCCCGCATTAAGTAGAGCACTAGCTAATTTGATGGAATCATTAATCTTTCGCAATAGTCCAATGGCCCTATTGTAATAAATGGTAGAATTTCTGAAATTTTCGATAGTTGCATAAACATCAGCGATGGCTATGTACGTACCTCCCCTAATTTTATCCCAACCCCCGTTTTGCGATATTTCGGCACTCTTCAAAAGTGCTTTCAGAGCCGCTTCTATATTCCCTCTCTTAGTTAGGATACTCCCTTTTATATGAAATCCATTAGCTAACCATTTATTATTTTGAAGTATTTCAGCACTTCTAATAAGTTCTTCTGCGTACTGAAGTGAAAGATCCCGATCACTTACTTCATTAAAAGCCAGGTCATTTAACAATTGCAACTTTAGAGTATCTTTTAGATACCCTTCTTTTAAAATAACTTTTAAGCTATCCGCAATTTTCTGGTCTTGGCCAGAAACAACCATAATATGTAAGCAAAATAAGCCTGCCAGTAGATAATAGACTTTTTTTTTAATTAGCGTCAAAGCAATTCAATTTATGATGTACCAGTATTCACTGTTATTCTGGGGTCAATCCTAATTTGTTGTCCTCCGTTTAAATTAAAAAATAAGTAATATACTTCATCTAAACCTGCTGTATCGTTTTGAACGGTACCTTCAACTGTTTCAGGAGATCCGCTTCCCTGAATTACACCATTTGATTTGCCAAATATTTCGGAATCACGTTCTTTTTGAATCTTTGTGATATTCACTACCGTTGGCGTAGTCGTTGCAGGCCCATCGTATTGCCCTACCCATGTAACCGTGTCATTGACATTGACATTGATGTTGAAACTTTCGTTGCTTCCCGATGATTGTCCAAAATTGCAACAGCTATCTTTGGTTTGGTTTGTAACAGAGGAACAAGTAACATGAAGCGTAATGGTGTGGTTGACCGGTGTGGTTGACATACTTTTAGAATTTATTAGGTTAATATAATTTTTCACAAGAAATATACGATTATTGTAAAATTCTTACAAGCTAATTTTATGAATGCTCCCCAATACTGTCCGAACATTACTTTATTTTGTCCGAATGCGCAATTTGAATACAGTTTGCACATACAACATGGCTTACATGAAAGATCCGAGATCATCAAATAAAAGATCAATTTTCAATTTATTTAAATAGTTTTGCGGGTACTTATCAGCGTGGTATATGAGCCTTTCTTTACGACTTCTATTTCTAGTTTCTATAGTATGTTCATTACAAACTGTCCATGGACAATTGGTAAATATAGAATCGCAGCGTATGCAGGTCGATTCCGTGCGCTTTGTTTTAAAAAGCGACTTACTTTTTGACTATTCCAACAATAATGGGGATTATCTTTCACAGTTTACCGGGAATATTTCCACCCAATTAAAATCAAAAGACCTGAAACGGATCTATATGTTCCTTGGAAGCTACAATACCGAACGAAGTAAGGATCAGGATTTTCAAAATTCCTGGTTCCTGCATTTTCGGTATAATCAAAAACTCTCTGATCTGTTCAGAATAGAAGCGTTTATACAGGATCAGTACAATGCATTGCTTACTATTAACAAAAGAATGTTAGTTGGGGCGGGGCTTCGTTTTAAATTTGTTTCTACCCCTTCTGTAAAGGCCTATTTTGGAAATGCCTATATGTATGAGCGTGAAAAACTAGATGCGACCGGACAGGAATTTTACAATCATAGGAACAGCAGTTATGTGTCGGTATCGCTTACCTTTTCGGAATCCAAATTAAACCTTACCAATACGGTGTATTTTCAACCGAAATACAACGACATTGGGAATCACCGAATTTTTGAACAGCTACAAGCAGAATTCCCGATTAACAACACAGTAAGTTTTACAACCCGTTTCACCTATTTTTACAACAGCTTTTCGGTTAATTCGGAGAACGACTATTCTACCGATCTTAGTTTGGGGCTTACCTTTAACATCCAGGGTAAACAACAAAAAAAAAGCCCTTAATAGGGCCTTTAGAAAGTCTTTGGGTTATAAATTATACGAGTTTTACACGGACCGCATTCATCCCCTTCATCCCTTTTTCCAATTCGAAGGTAACGGAATCGTTCTCCACGATCTCATCGATGAGTCCGCTTACATGGGTGAAGTATTTTTCGTTGTTTTCAGTATCAATGATAAAGCCAAATCCCTTGGAAGAATCGAAAAACGAGACCTTGCCATTTCTAACGGGGTCGAATTCTTCCCGGTCTCCTTCTTCCCGTTTGGGAATCCCCAAAATAATATCCTCTGCTTCAACCTTTATTTTCTTGGCAGGATCCGGAGGGGTATCCGTTAAATTACCTAAATGGTCCACATAGGCAAAAGGGATTCCCTGAGGATTCTCTTTAGCCTCCAATTTGCGTGCTTCCCGCTTCTTACGTTTATCTTCCTGTTTTTTTAAGCGTTTCTTTTCTTTTTCGCCTTTACTATATGTCTGCTGTGATCTTGCCATTAACTATTTTTAATATTGGAAAGTTAGGAAGTAAATGGACAAATACCAAGTGAAATGCCCATTTTGGGTTCAATTGCCTCTATTTAGCGCTATTTAACATGCTATTGCAATCAATATAGATCAGAACATCGAATGTCACAATTGGAAAGGCTGCCCTACAAATTCGTAAAGCAGCCTCATATAAATAGTTCTTTTATCAAATAATGAACTATGATTTGATCTCTATCAACTCCAGCTCAAAGATCAAGTCTTGTCCGGCCAAAGGATGGTTAGCATCTATGATGATATGATCTTCCTTCACATCGGCCACCCTTAATTGGCGTTCAGAACCGTCCTCATTGGTGGCTACCAATCCCATCCCTACTTGTGGCTCAATATTGGGAGGTAATTCTTCCTTTTTTATTTCCTGGAAAAGCTCTTTACGAACCTCGCCATAGGCCTCTTCTTTAGGAATGGTGATGGTTTTCTTTTCTTTTTCTTTCATGTCAATCAGTTCCTTTTCAAATCCCGGGATAAGACTTCCCTGGCCCAGGGTCACTTCCATAGGATCGCGTTCCAGCGAACTGTCGAAAATTTGACCATTCTCTAATTTTCCCGTGTAGTGAACACGAACTGTATCTGTTTTTTTTACTTTACTCATACTCTAATTTTGATAGTTCTACTTTTTTAATGGCTGCAAAGATACGGTTTCATAGCTTTTTGAACGAATGGTTGAGACCTTAAACCTTAGATTTTAAAATCTGATAAAAAAAAGAGCGTTTAAAAAACGCCCTTTTTCAGGTTGGTTGGTTAGTTGGATGGTTGGTTATTTAGCATCCAATATTTTGGTACTGATATACGCACTAGACCGAACTATTTTTCCATCATCATTAAAATCATGGATATATAAGGCGGGCAAGACAATTTCTTTCCCGTCCGATTTTCTTTTCACTTTAAAACGCCACCAGGATTGTACCGTTTTCCCATCGCGCAAGTCGTATTCCAAATAATCGGGATAGCCAACCACATCGATACTAAGTACCTCAAAGGATTCCATCTTTTTTTTATCGAGTTCCTTAGCCTCGTCAAGACTCATGCTCTCACCAACAGGCATTTCCAGACTGTTAAAACGTGCATTTTCAGCAAAAAAACTATACGCAAGCTCCAGATCATTGTACTCAAAGGCATGGATCATACGGCGTACTTTATTGATGTATGGATGGTGCTGGTATAAAGTGCCATTGGCCCTATCGTCATAACTCTCCCACATGTTCCGGAAGACTCTGGAATCTGTGTAATTTAACATCAGGTTTATTTTATTGTCCGCGTTCAGCTTAAACATTCTGTGCATTGGCATGTCTATCTTTACCCCGGTTTCGTTGTTTATTGCTTTAAGATTATTCCAAACCTGAACCCAGGTATCGCTTTTGTCATATTCCAAAGCATCTGGATAGGCGCCCGGACTCGGGACTTCAGTGGTATATGAAAAGTTATTCTTCCACCATTTCATGCTATTTAAGAATTGTTCTTTGGTATTGCCCTTGGCATATTTGTTCGCATTTGCGCCATTAAACTGCATAAAATCATCTGCGAGATACGAACTTACTTTTAAAGAATCTCCTTCAACCCATGCGGCTAACATCTCATTTACGACATCAATTGCCGGGTGCTCCAAATAAATGGTCCCATTCTTTTTCTTTTGCGAAAACCCCTGTACCACAAAGAGTATTAGGAAAGCGAGTAGTAATTTTTTCATATTGTTGATTTCTGGTTTTTTCAGAATGCCTTATTTACTATTCCAACTACGAAAAAATATCAATTTTTAAACTTGAGCGAACTGAATCGGACGAAGTGACAGAAATAGTGTCCGAAACCACTATTTTTTTTATCTAAGCATCCATCAAACCAAAAATTTCAGATTATTAAACAATTGGTTAATGGATATAACTACCAGCATTAATATCGATTGTGGTCCCGGTGGCATGGTCCATCAATCCTGTACAGATAAAACCAACGAGCGGGGCAATATCGGTCACTTCTGTTAGTTCGTTCAGGGCCAATTCATTCAATACCCTGGCTTCTCCGTATTCCCCTATAAATTGTTCGGCCATAGCAGTGCGTGTAAAGCCCGGGGCCACTACAAATGCCTTAATGTTGTATTTCCCAAAGGAACGGGCAACGCTCCGGGCCAGCGATGTAAGGCCGCCTTTGGAAGCAGCATACCCAAGATATTCCTCTGTTTCTCCACGAAAAGCGGCTCGGCTTCCGATATAGACGATCCTGCCCCTGCCTTCCGATTTAAAATGGTCCAGGGCCAGTTTGGTCAGGAGCCCAACTGAATCTAAATTAACGGCAATTGTTTGTTTCCAAACCCGGTACCATTCCTTGGTACTCTGATCTATGGCATGGGGAAGAAAGATCCCTGCATTTAATATTAAGCTGTCTATCTTGCCAAGATGATGAACAGCCTGCTCAAAAAGCGATATGACTTCGCTGCTGTTCTCCAGATTGGCCTGTATGGAAAATGCATTGTCAGGACCAAATTGGGCCACTAATGCATCCGCATCTATTTTCCCTGTATGGTAATGTACGCCAACCCTGGCACCCTGTTCCAATAAGTATTTGGCAATCGCAAAACCGATGCCTTTGGAAGCGCCGGTAACCAATATGTTCTGTCCGCTTAAATCCATACTGTAAATTCCTTAGATAGCGTCATAAAAATCATGAGTTTAAATTTAACAATAAAACTGAGAATGTAACAGATAGAAGTTATCCTTTCATTCTCAGTTAAATTGTTCTCAGGTGAACTTTAGAAGTGATCAGACTTCTACTTCTTCCTGTGATCTTGCTTTCATTACCTTTTCAATGAGGTCTGGTACTTTTTCAAAAGCTGCAGCCAAACCGCGTGTCTTACCTGCCGCAAGGAATGATATTTCATCATCCTTGGTAACCAAAAAGCCAATGGGCTCAATACCTACGCCGGCACCGGCGCCCATGCCCTGTCCTTTTCTGACTTTCGCTTCAGTTCCTTCGCCGCCTCCGGAGCCAAAACCCATGCCTACTTTAATTACAGGGACACACTTAAAGGAGCCCAATTCAAAAGGTTCACCAACAACAGTTTCAGTCTTTGCTTCCGATTTGATAAACTCGGTAATTTTGCCTAATAATTCTTCGAAATGTAGTTCCATAGTATAGATTTTAATAATTAATAAATGATTTTATAAGATAAACGGGGCGATTCACTAAACGTAGCTGCAAGGAATTGGCGCCTTCATAATTAATAGTCCATTGCCCGGCATATTCGTTCATGAAATAAAAGAAAGGGTACCATTTGGAATTGGCTATACAGTCCCCCGTGTCTATAGCAACTTTTAGTTTTTTAACTTTAAAGGACCTGATCAATTTGAGGATGGTCCTGATTTTCATTTTACTTCTTTTCTTATTTTTGTTCTTTCGTTTTGGGGCTGATATCTTCTTCGTTGATTTAGGAATGAGGGGATAGAAATAAAAATTTCGGTAAATGGTCCGCAATCGGATCTGTACTATTTTATTCGGATGCGATTCCAACTTTATTTTAGCGAGAGTTCCTATTTGCAGATAGTAATCTTGTTCAATGGTATCTACTTCCAAAATTACTGGGATAAACATGAGGTACAGAATTATACCTACTAATACTAAAAGCAGGATGAACAAAATCATGGTAAATTATTTCTGCAAAGGAAGCTGTTGAAAAAGATTTTTGCAATGATCTTGATCAGGAGACATTGTACACTGTGATCAAAATTATAGAATCAACCACTTTGTAATTCTAAAAAGTAAGGCTTTGGTGCCATTTTAAATATTGTGGAATAGCATGTAAAACATTTATTTACAAGCTATGCATAGGTTAAAATTCCCGGATATGGTGTTTTGGGTTGGTAGCTTAATAATGAAACGCCAACAATAAAGCCAAAAAAAAAGCGGAATAAATTATCCCGCTTTTATTGATCTATAAAATTGCTTATTCTGAAAGGACTAATTCAAAATCTAAGGACGTGTTGTTTCCTGAAACGATTTGAATTGCTTCTGCGGTTTGCGAGTCATACCCTTCCAATTCTGCCATAATATTATATAACCCGGCATCCAGTCCTAAGACCATATAGGCCCCTGTTTCATCAGTAAATGTTGAGGTTATTACTTCACCCTCCTGATAGATAGTGATTTGAACGCCTTCAAGTCCAATGGTGCTTTCTTCCTCAATGGTTGTAACAGCCCCTTTCAAAGTACCTGCAGTAGTCAGATTACTAACCTTAATGACAGGCTTAAAATTGAATCCATTGAACTCCTCTGATTTTCTGATATTTCCACGTGGTACAAAAGACCGGCTTACATCAAAATCTAATAATAAATCCGTAGATAATCCGCCCGCTATTTCAATGGCAGGTTTTATAAATACCTTTATGCCAGATTGTTCTGCGCTGGGTAATTTTAGGTCGTAAGTAGTGTTTTCCTCATCATTCATTACAACATTAATACCTTTCGCATAAATCCGTAATTGATCATAAGTACCGACGGGAACCTCCATATCCACTAATGTTTCAGTAACCCCATTGGTAAGATCTAAAAGGTTAACATTAATTTCCTCTTCCATTAAGACGATATAGGATGAGCCATCCATTTCGCCCATTTCTTCTTCCATGGTTTCATCGTCTGACATGGCATTTGTGTCTTCCCTAGCGGAATCTCCTTTATGCCTTGCCTCTATTTTAAAAATGGTGACATTTGCTTCCGCGATCAGATCCAAAGGAAAAGGGGCATCTGTTA
>CALZFZ010000008.1 GCA_945786965.1 uncultured Muriicola sp.
ATCGCCGGCAACCACTGTTTCACTCACACCCCCCACCGGTACTCCAAACCTTCCATTAAAAAGGACCCGATCGCTTATTTGGGTCGAAACTGTAACCCCTATTCTATTTTCGGTTTGTATATCATTTGGATCTAAATAGCCCTGCTCATATGAAACACCTAAATCGAATTTGTCATTACTCCCGCCCAATACCTGATTCAACAACCCAGATGCTGTCTGTATGAGATTTCCGGTCACTGCCTGCTGGTTAAGACCACTTCCTTCATCTACAAACGTTCCCTGCGCTAACAGGAAAAAGGCATTGCGCTCTTCAACCGTTGGATCCTGAAGTTTGTATTCCAGCTCCGATTTAACGATAGAGCTGGTTCCTGGGAACTCTATATTAAAATCGATGGTAGGCCTTTCCAATTCCCCGCTTAATTGAACCACAACATCCGTTGGGATCCTTCTGGTGTAACTGGCATTATCCAGTAAAGGTGCAGGATTAGCATTCAGGGAATAGACCGCTTCCATATTTAACTGGGCTTGTAACGGATCCTGTTCCCATACGATACTACCACCTGGTTTTACGGTAAATGATTTATCAATAACTCCTCCAAAACGATAATGATACGTACCGGTAACGACAACAAAGTCGCCAAACATATTGAACTTCCCGTTGGTATTGATCTCGATCAGTAAAATACCTTCACCCGTGCCTTTTAACGAACTGCCCGTTTTTTGATCTACCACGATCTCTACTTCGGCTTCGGGGGTTACATCAAGATCGAATCGTAATTCCAACCCATCATATTCCTTTAGGGTTCTTTCTACAGATAATGTTTGAATTTCTTTCTTCTCAATAAAATTAATAAAGGAGTAGTCGCCTACAGAAGCAACATCACTCAAGGGTATTTTCAGGGAAGTTCCTTCAGCCGTTGCGCCGCTTACATTAATGGACAGGGCACGGGTAGGTCCAAAAATGCGGCCTTGGCCATTTAAATACCCTGTTCCGTAATACAATATTTCTTCTTCAAATGGGGTATTTAATATTAAGAAACGGTTGTTATTCGTGTCCACATCAAGGTCCAGGCTCCAGTCATCCCAGTATTGATGCCTTATGGTGCCATTGAGGGTGGCGTTCGTTTTCATGGCTATATCCGTAAGTCCTATGTTTTGAAAATCAAAGGTCTGATTATACAAACGCACTAATGAATTTGGGCCGAAGTCATAGTCCACATTCAAATACGGGATGGCAATACCTGCATTATTTAAATTAAGTATACCACTGATATCCGGATTGCGGATATCACCTTTGATTTGTGCCGTGCCGTTTATTTCTCCGCGTATATTAGTGATAACTCCTTCCCCCAAAGGACTGAAAGGATCCAGATCAAAATTATTAAAATTGGCCATGAGGTCAGCTTTTGGTATTTCATCCCTGTTACTAAAATTTCCCAATAAGCTAAACTTTTCCATACCATTTTCAGATATCTGTGAATTAACCACATATTCTGTGAGATCACGGTTCCCTACGATCCCAATGCTTAATTCACCTAATTCGATCTCATTAACCCCAAAATCTGAAATTTCTAAATTACAGGAAGGCAAATAAATATCATCCTTTTGTAAAATGTTCAGGGTTCCGTTTATTTCACCGCTTAATTTAAGGCTATCGATAGTGGGTGTGATCTTATCTAAGGACACAATTTTAAAATCGAGCTGCAGGTCCTTATAGGTTGAGTCGGCAAATTCGCCACGCAACCTTATTTGCTCCCGATTATTATTGTTCATCACGATCTCCTGTATTTGTATACTATCGAGCGTCCTGTTAATGATAACCTTATTTTTCTGGTCACCATCTTTATTCAAAAGCCAGGTATTGCCCTTGAAGCTGACGTCGGATCTTTTAAGGCCAATGACCGACTTATTATTCACGTTGAACGTATGATAGAAATTTAGGTTATAGCTATCATCATACTCGCTGCCGCCTTTAAATTCTGTTCTAAAGAACAAAGTATCGGCAATGGTAGTATTGATAAGGCTAAAATCCTTTAGATTATAATACACTGTAGAAACATCGCTTACCGAAACATAGGTGTTAAAGAGCGGGTTCTTATTATCGATCCTAACATCAATACTATCAAAGACATTTTCGAAGGCAGAAATCCTTGGCGACTTAAATGTGAGTTTAAAATCGCCCTCATCTGCAATTATATTGCCTCGGATAAAGGTATTTGGATCGAAGGCTACTTCGGGAAAGAACACATCTACAATCTTATTGTAGATCTTAAAATTGAAGTCCAGCACCTGGTTTTCGGATATTTCAAAAGGTTTGTAGTTGGTATAGATGCTTCCTATTGAATTCCGCACCAGTTTATCTAACTCTTTTACTTTAAATTTCCCCTTCATAAAGCCTGTAATAATGTCCGGGGAGTTAATCTCGATGGTCCTTGTCGAATCTGTTTGAAAAGTTGAGACCACATTAAAATCTTCGAAATAGTAGGTGTTATTAATATTCTCGTAATTGGTGTTGGTGAAGCTGATATTACCTACCACATCGTCCAGCGTACTTCCGGAGACGTCCATATTCACATTTCCTTTAAATATGGAAACGCTATCCTTAATGAAATTCAATTTTTTAAGATCGGCATAGCCCACGGAAGCGGTAAAGTTGAAGTTGTTGACGTTCCCTCCAAAATCTGCCAACCCTTTAAAATCAAAATTGAAGTTTTCATCATTACTAACTAATGAACCATCAAATAATTGATCTTTTAGGATGCCAGAAACACTTAACTGGTTATACTCGTAGTTATTAAAATTAATGGCATACACCTGACCTATCACTTCCGTATTCAGGCGTTCCTTAGCAAATCCCCTCCCTTCTACATTCACATCGAGAGAAGTCACACCCAGTTTGTTGTTATTGACAAACTTGCCCAGGTCAAAATCGATCAGAGATACAAATCCTTTGTACCCGGCATTATCAATATTATTGACATCGGTAAGGCTTAAATCTACATAACTACTCCCAATAGAGCTATTGATATTTACTCTGGCATCCACAGACGATTCTGTTATGGTTGCTGCTCCACGGACCGTAAATTGCCCTAATTTTGAGAAGGAGGCTGGGATTGCATTGCCCAGCACTTCTGGCATTAAACCCCTGAGTTCATAATAGCTTGTGGTTATATTCTTGATTTGCGCATCCATTATAAAGGGTTCGCTTATGGTGAACAGGTTTTTAAAATTGAAGTCGCCCCGAATACCAGTATTATCGGCAAGCAAAAACAAGTCGTTTACATGTAGATCATTCAGGACACCATTTATAGTGGAAGCGAATTGCACCTCTTTGCCTTGACCAAATTGGTTGGTAAGAATATTCACCTCATCCAAAGACACTTTGGAATCCTGAAAAACCGCACTTACATTCACCTTATTTAAAAAATTGGCCAGGTCTTCCCGGTTGTAATCAAAGACCAGGTTTCCAATAAGGTGCGATTTTGGTGTAACGAGATTTAACGAATCGAATCGCATTTGCTGCTTGGTATATTTAAATGCAGTGGCCAGCTTTGTGAGCTCAATCCCCTTTTTACTCATTAATGACAATCCATCAATTTCAGTAGTAACTTCAGGGCCCAAAATTTGGAAATCCCTGGCGTCTATTTTGAGAGAAGTAAAATTTAAGGTCTCCGATTTCTCCTGATTTTCATCGATAAGCCTGAATCTGCTATTCTGTATAGCAATATCTGAAGAAGATAAATAAAAGGGAGGGGTGTCAGGATCTCTTGGTTTATTGTCGTCCAATTTGGCCACAAATACATCCAAATTCGTATCGGTCTCACCCTCATAGGTAATTAATTTAAAGTTAAGCTGATCTACCTCTATCCCTCCAAATTCCATTCTACCATTTATCAAATTTCGAATACTTAAAACCGAGGTGGTTAGTTCGTTGATATATATAAGCGTGTCTTTTCTGTAATCCTCAATATAGATCCCCTTCAATGAGGTATCCCAGGAGATAAGGGAAACACGAAGCCGGTCTACATTAATGTTGGTCCCAAATTCTTTGTTTATAGATCTTGTGGCATAATTAGCCAATTCCGTTTGCACAAAGGGCAAAGAGAGTACAATGGAACCGAGAACCAGGAAAAGCAATACTGCGAGGAGTACTCTAATCAGTATTTTTCTGAATTTTTTGATAGGGCTTTATGATTTACCTTTGTATGACCAATTATTATTCCAAAGCTAGGTGAAAAAACAAAATATTTACATACTTGCGATCGAATCTTCATGCGACGACACTTCTGCCGCTGTAATGTGCAATAATAAGAAGCTCAGCAACGTGGTAGCTACACAAAAAATTCACGAGGAATTTGGAGGTGTGGTCCCTGAACTAGCTTCCAGGGCCCATCAACAAAATATAGTACCCGTAATACACCAAGCTTTGGCCATGGCAAATATCGACAAAAAACTAGTATCGGCCATAGCTTTTACAAGGGGACCCGGACTTATGGGATCTTTGTTGGTAGGTACCTCGTTTGCAAAGTCGTTGGCTTTGGGATTGAATGTACCACTGATCGAGGTAAACCACATGCAGGCTCATATCCTTGCGCATTTTATTTCCGAAGATAATTATGACCCTCCTGCCTTTCCTTTTTTAGCCCTGACCATTAGTGGAGGGCATACTCAAATTGTGCTGGTGCGTGGTTACTTCGATATGGAAATATTGGGCGAAACTCTGGATGATGCTGTAGGCGAAGCCTTTGATAAAAGTGCTAAAATATTGGGTTTACCCTATCCCGGCGGACCATTGGTAGACAAGTATGCGCAGCTGGGCAATCCAAAAGCGTTTAAATTTCCAAAGCCCAAAGTTCAAGGACTTGATTTCAGTTTCAGTGGTTTAAAAACAAGTATCCTT
The DNA here is from genome assembly GCA_945786965.1 of uncultured Muriicola sp. GTDB lineage: Bacteria > Bacteroidota > Bacteroidia > Flavobacteriales > Flavobacteriaceae > Muriicola. The sequence goes on from CALZFZ010000008.1 coordinate 4,901, forward strand.
TATTTTATTCAAAGGGAAACCAAAGAAAATCCCGATTTTATAAAAGAGAACATCGAAGATGTCTGTGCGTCTATTCAGTATACCATTACAGGCATTCTAATGGATAAACTAAAAAAAGCCGTAAAGCAAACCGGTATAAAGCAAGTAGCTATTGGAGGCGGAGTATCTGCCAACTCGGGTATTCGTAAAGCACTTCAGGAAGCGGAGACCACCATGGGATGGAAAACCTATATTCCAAAATTTGAATATTGTACAGACAATGCTGCAATGATCGGGATCGTGGGATATTTAAAATACCTGGAAGGAAATTTTACCAACCAGAGTATTACCGCCAAGGCCCGATATGTAATTCAATGACCCAATATTTGTTTCTTTTTTTTAGAATGTGTAGGGACTTTAGGTGAAATTAGCGAAATTCATCGGCGCTAGTAATCATTGCTCGGGATGTTTACAATGTTGCATTCAATAAAAAAATAGTTACATAATGGCCTTCGATCTACTCCTTGCTAAACGAATTAGAGCTTCACTGCAAAGTTTCCCGGGTTCTATTACAGAATTCATTACTGAAAAAGCGATGTTTGGAGGAATCGCATTTTTATATAAAGGCAAAATGACGATAGGTATTGTAAAAAATGATCTGATGGTCCGTGTGGTAACAGAAAAAATAGATGCTATTTTAAAAAAAATGTATGTTCGTCCTATGGATTTTACAAATAGGCCGATGAAAGAATTTATCTTTGTATCTCCAGGAGGATTTAGTACTGAGGAAGAATTACAACTTTGGATTGAATTGGGCATTGAACACGCCCAGGAAAAATTAAAATAACAGTTCTAATTACAAAAACAATGCAATTATTTTACAACCCGGATCTTAAAAAACATTCTACCGATATCTCATTGGATGCAGATGAAAGCCGACATCTATTACGAGTGCTTCGCAAGAAAAAGGGGGATGAATTTAAGATCACCAATGGCAGGGGCAGACTTTTTACTGC
>CALZFZ010000009.1 GCA_945786965.1 uncultured Muriicola sp.
GAAAAGCTTGCTTAAAATGTTCGACTTCATTACGAATCTGAATCGTAAACAGCTTTCAATGATCATTACCTTTTTTTCGCTTTCATTAATGGTGTTGTTGTTGTACAATCTCCATTTGGGAGCCAAGGAACAGGATGAATATGTGATAGAAATGAGCCTGGCAGACGATGAATTACAAGAAATCCTGGAGCAGGAAGAGAAAAGAGCTGAAGAACTTGCCAATGCCGACCCCATTAAAAGTAATATGGCCATTAATGAAACTGCCAAACCCAGTTTTGGAAATCCTGAGCCCCTGAAAACCCTCGAAGAACTCATGGAGGAAAACAATATGAATTCGGATGATCAAAATATGGAGGATCTATTGAATGCAGACCCTGAATATGCCACCACCCTAAAAGAAATGGCTAAAATAAGGGAAGAGCGCAAACAGCAATTAGGGGAAAAAGAATCTGAAAAAAAGGAATTCACAGATTATCTGGCTAATCGAAAAACACGTATTTCATACTCTTTGGTAAACCGGAATAGTTATGTGTTGCCCCCGCCCATATATACCTGTATTGAAGGAGGGACAGTGGTTATCAATATTAAGGTAGACAGTCTTGGCTATGTTATTGATGCCGATTTTAATGCAACGAGCTCTAATACCTCTAACGGTTGCCTGGTAGATAATGCCATTGAATATGCCTTAAAAGCCCGATTTAATCCTTCTTCTAAAGCTTCACAGATAGGTACAATTACCTACTTATTCCAAAGCAAGTAATTGCAACAGATCTAGCAGCGTATGCTGCCCTTTGTCTGCATTGAACCATACTTGTAGGTCTTCTTTAAATTCTGCCGTCAGCTCCCCATACTGTTTTTTATATTCTGAAGCCAGAATCATTGCTTTACCGGGCAATGGGCCCCAGGATCCAAGAATCTCACCCGTGTTTTGATCGATCATAATCAATTTTGGGATGGACATTTTGCCATCAGTAAGGAACAGATCCATCAATTCCGGATACTGGTTTCGCATAACAATTTTTAGTTCGATATTTGGATTGAGTTGAGTTATTTTATTCATGACCGGTAAGGTTGGGGCAGCATCTCCACACCAACTTTCTGTAATGACCAACCAGGCTATTTTTTGCTTAAATCTATTGATTTTAGCAACTTTCTCATCCGCTATTTTGAAGGTCTTATCCCAGCGTTTCATTCTTTGATCATTCAATACGGTATATTCCTTGTATGCATCGGTCTGTTCGGGCCCGGTAGTGCCACCTGTTGCAGCCAGTTCTTTTATTAGTACCTTAAATGAATCGTAGGTCACCGCCTGGGACAAGGCATCAGCAATAATTGCTTTCGTTGTTAATGCAGTCTTGGAATTAATTGTTTCTTTCATCCTGGGTCTATTTCGGGAATGCAAATTTATAGATATTGGGTAACTCAATGCTCTTTGTAGTAAGAATGGCAGAATACTTACAGGTTTTCAGGGTTTATGGCTAAACTTTGGAACAATTTTGCTTTTGCTTTGAAGAATTTGTTTTGAAGCTCATTCTGCTTCAACTTGGCATCGATAAGGCTTCGCTCCCTGGAATTAATTAGGAAAAGGGAACTCTCTCCAAAACTAAACTTGCGTTCTTCACCACTCAATAAAGCGTCGTAATTTGATACAATATCGTATACCAATTGATTTTGCTTTTCAAAAGAATCCAGTTCATTGTAAATGGCCAGGATCTTATTGGTAATAGTGACGGCAGCATTATTGTATTCGTATTCTGCGTCCCGAACTTTAAATTTGGCCAATTTGAGATCCCCTCTTTCCTTTCGTAAAAAGAGTGGCAAGCTAATATTTAGACCGCTTTTGTAATTTTCGGAACCAAGGGAATTGATCATTTCCGGTGTTTCGGTCAAGAAGTTGTATTCCAGGTCTATCTTCGGTAATAGATTATTGGTTTTAAGTCTCCTGTCTATCACCAACTGATCTATTTTGAGGCCCAGAGATTTTATCTTAGGATGATTTTCAATCGTAAAACTGTCTAGTGATTTCCCGAGTATTTCGAGGGCTATATCAATATCGTTTTGCAAAGAAGTATCCGGGATTACGTTGTCTTCCAGTTCTACGGGAACATCATCGGGCATCCAAAGGAAGTTAGACAACTTCAATGCTGCGTTGCGAAGCGCCACCTCTGCTTGCGTTAGGCTTAGTGCCCTGTTTTGATAGGCAATTTTGGCCTCAACCGTATCAATAGCTGCAATATCTCCTGAAATGGCTCTTTCCTTTACTCCTTCAAACCGGATAGCTGCATTGTCTAGAAAATTTCTGTAGATCTCGCGATCATTAAACGTCTGTATCCAATCGAAATAGGCCACGGAAGCCTCGAACAGAATTTCGTTGACCAGGAGATCCCTTTCTGCAAGTGTCTGCTCCCTGAAATACTTCGCTTTTCGAAGGGTTGCCATACGATTATTGGCCAGGAAACCTTGTCCAAGAGAGAATGAAACTCCTGCGCTGTAGAGTCCGTCATCAGGGAGTGATTGGACAGGATTTAAAAAATCCCCATCTGTTTGTTCAAAATTTCCCTTTAACTCAACTCCGTACCAGGTCGGGATCTTGAATGTGGCATTCAGTTGATCATAGTATTCCGTACCCTTGAATTTTTTTCTGTTATAATCGACCTCCACTTTCGGGTCAAAACCTCCTCGTGCCTTCATCAGATTTGCCTCGCCTACTGCAATGACCAACTCTGCCTGTTTGGCTATAGGATGGTACTTTTTAACATACCCAAGGTATTCCCTGAAATTGAGGGTCAAGGTATCTACTCTCTGACCATGCAGGGACAGGGCCAGGAACAAGCCAAATACAAGTAAATACTTTTTCATGCTTATTTTTTCTCAGATTGGGCCATGACGTCTACTGGCTGATAATAATTGGGTGGAAAACCATTCAATTGCCTCCATAGTTCAAACCAAATAGGTACGTCTTCCAAAAGAGCCAACGTATTGGCTCCCGAGCCAACCCTAATATCCTCAGGCCATGCATGGTCTTCCGGATCTGGTACCAACAAAACCCTGTATTTTCCGTTGTTACTAATAAAAGTCTCTATCGCAATTACTTTACCTCCATACGTACCGTATGAAACGTTTGGCCACCCACTAAAAACGATGGCCGGCCATCCATCGAATTGGATTCTAACCTTATCTCCCAAATGCAAAAGAGGCAGATCTATGGGTTGTACGTAAGTTTCAACCGCCATTTCAAAGTCCGATGGCATTATTCCAACAAGCTTATCGCCTTCCTTAAATGTTTCACCAATCCCCACCTGGATCGCTTTATTGATATACCCACTTTGAGGTGCTCGAATGTAGTACATGGCACTGCGAATCTCATAGTTGGTATATTCATTTTCGAGTTTGGTTACTTGCGCCTCAGAATCGAATTGATTAGACTGGGCCGTAAACATATCGCTCTCCGCTTTTGAAATCTTATCGGTATACTCGGCCTGAACACGATTGATCTCAACGGCTGCATTAATTACTTCATTCTTAGAGGCCAATAGCTTATTTTCCTGGGATATTAATTTGGCCTGTGTCTCTTGAAGTTTTAATTTCTTTTCCTCCATATCGGTAACGGACTTCAGTCCTTCATTTTCTAATTGAACTATCCTGTTGTACTGCCTTTCAGCTATACTGATATTTGTCCTGGCCGCTTCCAAGTCAATGCTATCACTTTGCACCTTTAATTTTGATTGCACCAATTTGTTCTTCGCTTGTTCCAGTTTAAGCCGCCGTTCACTATTCAATGCCGCTATCTGGGTATTGAGCGACTTTACCTTGCCCTGGTATGAGGTTACCGCCATGGATTTGGCTTTAATCTGGTCGCCTGTACGGTTTATCAGATTAGGATCAAAATATTCGTTTTTTACTTCGGAGATAAACAAAATAGTATCCCCTTTTTTAACATAATCGCCTTCCTGCACATACCATTTTTCTATTCTCCCTGGAATGGGTGATTGGATAGTCTGTGGACGATGTTCCGGATTTCGGGTTGTTAAATAGCCTTTTCCGGAAATGGTCTGTGTCCAGGGCAAGAACAACACTATAAAGCCTATGAACGTGAACGCCAAAAGGAAGCGATTGAAATGCTTGTAATATCTTTGGTGAAAAACCTTTTGCGATGATTTAAATCGTGCTAGATTTATTTTTTTATTGAGATTATTATCCGATATATTTAACATGGTCCTTAACTTTAATTCGAAATTACTCCACTCTTCATGGTAATGATCCGGGTACATCGCTTAGTCCAATCCATGTTTTGACTAACCACCACGAGTGCCCAGGGATTTGTTCTGTCGGTTAGAAAATCCATAATGTCCATAGCTTCTTCTTTGTTAAAATGATCCAGCGGTTCATTTAGGATCAGGAGCCTTGGTTTCCTTACAATACTTCGTGCTAAAACAATTTTCTTGGAAATAACATACGGTATTTGCTGTCCTTCAGGGTACAACATTGTCTTAAGGCCATAAGGTTGTTCTTTTACAAACTCGGTAAGCCCAGTCTTAGCCAGTGCCCAATAAATGTCTTCCTCCTGAACAGAGGTATCCCCAAATGTTATATTTTCCAAAATACTCCCTTCAAAAGGTAATTCTTCAGTTAGCGATTGCCCTATGTGAGATCTGTAATAATTCAGAGCCATAGATTTAAGAGATACATCATTTACATATATACTACCCGAATCAGGTTCCAGGATACCAGCGATAACCCGAAGAAGGGTAGACTTCCCCGAACCACTGTCTCCTTGTATTAGAATGGTACACTCTGGGGTTATTTTTAGGGAAATATTATTTAAAATTGTTTTGTCTGAATCTGGTAATTTATAATCCACATCTTTTAGTTCCATAAAGAAACCTTCGCCTTCTTTAAAAGGTTGTTCGCCTTCCTGTGATTCTAAATCCTTGTCTACTACCTGACCTAATTTTTCTAAAGACGTAAGTAGATCATAGAAGGATTCCAGACCAAGGATCATTTTTTCCACACTATTGATAACCAGAAGGATAATTATTTCTGCAGCCACAAATTGTCCAATATTCATTTCCTGATTAAGAACCAGAATGCCCCCAATCAATAAAAGGCCAACAGTGACCAACACCTTAAAGCCGATCATTTGCACAAACTGAATTACAAGAATGCGAAAATGACTTTCACGAGCATCGAGGTATTTTGCCACCAGGATGTCATTCTTTTCCATGGCCAAACTGGTTTTTCCTGATAGTTTAAAACTTACAATAGAACGGGCCACTTCCTGCAACCAGTGGGCCACTTTGTACTTGTTCTCGGATTCTTCCAGACTGGTCTCAAGGCCCTTTTGAGCTGTGAACTTAAAGACAAAATAGATCAATAAAAGCAAGAGTAAACCGTAAATGATAAAAAACGGATGGTAGAAAGAAAGCAACAGCAATCCAAAAATAATTTGGAGCAAGGCAGCAGGAAAATCGACCAAAATTTTAGACAGTTCCTTTTGAATGGTCAGTGTATCGAAGAATCGGTTGGCTAGTTCAGGGGGATAAAAATTGCGCAATTCACTCATTTTAATTTTAGGAAACCGATAAGCAAATTCAAAAGAAGCCCTTGTAAATATCTTCTGTTGTACATTTTCTATGATTCGTATTTGCATTAATTGTAAGATCCCCACAAAGGCAACTCCCAGGGTAACTAAAACAACCAATACTATCCATGAAGTACTTATCTGTGCTCCCTGAATTAAATTAATGATCGCCTGGATCCCCAATGGGAGTGATAAGTTTACAAGTCCAGCGAATATTGCATAATAAAAGACTTGTAAAATGTCTCTTTTGTCCAGTTTTAACAGCCCCAATAATCGCTGCCATGCTGTTAATACATTCTTAGCCATTTTTAGTCTTGTTTATGGAATTAAATACCAAGTGTGTAAAATACTCTGTGGGCGATACCTTTTGGTTGCAATTGGTAAGCGAAGGAAAATGCTGTGTTAAAAAATATTGGTGTAAGGTACCTTCCAACAAGGTACTAGCAAGGCTTGCAGGATACGGATATGATTCATTTATTCGTATGATCATTTCACTGATTCTTGATACCATCCTCTTGTATATCTCAAAATATCCTTCCTTGTTCTCAACATCTACTTCTTTGGTGAGGTACGATTTGGAATACTCATTGATAATGATATCGTTCAATAGAACCTCATTAATATGATGGAAAGACGTGTCTAAAACAACAGGTTTGGTGATAATCTCGATTCCCTTTTTCAATTGCTCGTTGACATCAGAAATATTGTTGGTCCCAAAAACAAATTGATATTCCAACCAGCCCCAATACCAGGATGTTAAGTAAAGTAACAACTTATGTTTGTTTTCAAAGTATCGGTAGATAGAACTTTCATTAGATCCAATTTTAACTCCCAGTTTTTTAAAAGTGAATGATTCGAATCCCATTTCATGGATCATCAAAATGCTATTTTCCACTATTTTTTTCCCTAATACGGATGATTCAGGATCCTTTACATAGGTCTTTCGGTTGACCTCTATTTTGATCGTTTGCAACAAATGTTTCATTCTTTTTTTACTTTGATTGGACAAAAGTAATAGTATTACTGTTATTTATTAATAGTTTAACTATTTTTTAACAATAGTGATACTTGAAAAAGGGAATTATTCTAATAATTTTGATTATATTTAAATATAAAACTGAACCATGAAAAATATTATATTTTGTATCCTTTTTGTGCTCTCAGTATCCATAATACAAGCACAGCAAAAACAACAACTCGACATCCAAAAAGGAGTTGTATTAACGATTGAAGAACCCTCAGCATCGGATTACAAGCACGTTCATTTCCCCAGAAAGAATTTTATTATAAAACGGGGAGGTATTGCTGATATGAAGACGGTATTAGGTAAAAAAGTAGAAATCATCGACTACTCTTATACATCTGAGGGCAGCACGGAAGTTACTCTAAAACGACTGGACGGCAAGAAATTTTTTAGAAAGTTCCCGACCATCAAAGCGGATCTGGAAGATGCATTATCTACGGGCGAATTAAGTAAATAAGTGCTTGTTCCCAGTTACAGCACTCACTAACTTTTATTGAAGGCGCACAGCAGCCTAGGTTACTTGTGCTACACCTTCATTAAAAATATTCCGCTATATTTAGAACTCAAGAATTTGTTGAATGGAAAAACAACGCTGTGGCTGGTGCCTCGGGAACGACCTTTATATGGCCTACCACGATAATGAATGGGGGGTCCCTATAAAGGAAGATAAGACCTTGTTCGAATTTTTAATACTGGAGACATTCCAAGCCGGACTTAGCTGGCTTACGATACTGAAGAAACGCGAAAATTTCAGAAAGGCTTTTGACAATTTTGACTATCAGAAAATAGCCCTATACGACCAGCGGAAAATTGATTCTCTTCTACAAGATGCCGGTATCATTCGGAATAAATTAAAAATACATGCAACAGTATCTAATGCCCAGGCATTTATAATGATCCAGAAAGAATTTGGAGCTTTTAGCACCTATATCTGGGATTTTGTAAGCCATCGACCCATTGTTAATTGCTTTGAAGATTACAAAACCATGCCGGCAAATACCGAACTTTCTGATCGAATAAGTATCGATCTAAAAAAAAGAGGTTTTAAATTTGTTGGCAGTACTGTGGTATACGCCCATATGCAGGCAACTGGTATGGTGAATGATCACGAGATCAGTTGTTTTAGATATCATGAAGTATAAACCACTATGGTTAATTTTAAATCCTGATGTTACTGCCAGTTCTAAAAAAAAGAACCAATGTCCCGAAATGCGTCTGAATTTGTTGAGAATCTAGAACAAGTTTTCCGGCAGCATTCTAATGCTAAAATTGCACAAGAGCAAAAGGCATATATGCGTAATAAGTTCGAATTTTGTGGAATTAAGACACCTATACGTAGGGATCTTCAAAGGCCCTTTCTTTCTAAATCAGGTTTGCCCTTAAAAGCAGGGCTAACAGTTATTACAAAAAAATTATGGGGAAATCCCGAAAGGGAGTTCCAGTATTTTGCCCAGGAACTTGTTTATAAACATAGAAAACAATTTGAAAAAGAAGACATTGCCCTTTTGGAGTATATGGTAATGAACAAATCATGGTGGGATACGGTCGATTTTATTGGCGCTAAATTAATCGGGGCCTATTTTGAAAAGTATCCCGGACAAATAAAACCGTATGTAGATAAATGGTTAGCCTCCAATAATATCTGGCTTCAAAGGTGTTGTTTACTTTTCCAATTAAAGTATAAAGAGAATTTAGACACCAAAAAACTAGAGTATATCATAAAGCATTTGCTTGGGTCTCGCGAGTTCTTTATTAACAAGGCTATTGGCTGGGTATTACGCGAATACAGCAAAACGAATCCGAATTGGGTTATCCAATTTGTAAATCAGAACCCTTTGGAAAGACTAAGCCAAAAGGAAGCGTTGCGTTTATTGAGCTAAAACTACCTTTTTAATAATTTTAAGTATTCGGCTCTTGGTATCTGCTCCGCCCCTAAACTCTCCAAATGCTTCGTGTAATTCTGACAATCAATAAGAAAATAATTCTTTTCCTGTAATTCTTCGGCCAATTTTATAAAGGCAAATTTGGAAGCATTACTTCGAATAATAAACATACTCTCCCCGCAGAAAATATGGCCCAGATCTATGCCATAGAGCCCGCCAACCAATTCCTCATTTTCCCAAACCTCAAAGGAATGAGCAATCCCTTTTCGATTTAGCCCTAAGTAAGCCTGAATCATATTCTCAGTAATCCAGGTCCCATCTTGTTCCGGGCGTGGCGCCTCGGCACAATGGCGAATTACTGCTTCGAATTCCTTATTTTTTGTGATGCGAAAATAGCCTTTCTGAAGGATTCTCCGCATGCTTTTGGATATCTTCACTTTTTCTGGAAAAAGAACCATCCTTGGATCAGGACTCCACCATAAGATAAGGGAGTCGTCATTGAACCAGGGGAAGATGCCACTTTGGTATGCCAATAAAAGTCGTTCCGAAGTAAGGTCTCCTCCAACAGCCAGCAGCCCATTGGGACTAGCATGTTCCACAGGTGGGAAAACCAGACGGTCATCAAGAAAAAATATGGGTGTGCTCTTATTTTTCAACCCGGTCAATTTTGATTAGAAACAAAAGTCCCTATTTATGGCCTTGCCTTAAAATGGCAAGTCATCATGGTCTTCTTCGTTCAGATCATTTGCCGGCTCAAAGGCTTCCATAGGCGGTACAGGAGGGATATCGCCATTAGGCGCATCGGCCTGTAATTTTTCGATCCGCCATCCTTGAATGGAGTTAAAGTATTTTATTTCACCCTGAGGGTTGGTCCATTCCCGGCCACGCAGATTAATACTGATCTTTACGGACTCCCCTTCCTGATAATTGTCCAAAAGATTTGTTTTGTCCTGAACAAATTCGACCATTATATGCTGAGGGTATTGCTCCTCAGTGGTAATGACTAGTTCTCTTTTTCTAAAACCATTAGTACCAAAGGTCTTGGTTTCATCGATCATTTTTATTTTACCTTGTATTTCCATGTTTATTGATTTACCATTAGTACCTTCCACGCAGAAAGTACATCATTTTTATTTAAAAATTCTTTTGCTTTCGTATGTAGTATTTCCAGGTCGTTAGTACTCATTAAATTCCTGATCTCATTGTGATCCTCTAAAAAGGTAGCGATCTCGTCCCGGCTTGGCAATTTCTCCACATTTCCAAGCATTCCCAGGTCATTCCCGGATAAAACGGAACTTGTTCTTATGGGTTCCGGAATGCTATCGACCCCTATCCCTTTTGATGTCAATGGTTTTTGAACTTCGAAAAGTCCTTTATTTGCCCTGGTATACCAATTGCCGCCCATACGGGCCACCTGATCTATTTTATGTTGGTCTATAGCACCTTGGGCATTCAATATCGTTTCCCGGATATGAATCTTTAGTACTTCTGAAAAGACCAGGTTCCCGGCGCCACCTTCGCTTCCCAAAGGTTCTACCTTTGTAACCTTACATTCAAACTGAACAGGCGATTCTGCTACACGAAAAGGACGGACCAGATCTGATTGCACCATCGTTAACCCTGATTTGATAAACTCATTCTCTCCCTCGTCATATTCTGTACTTGCCAAAGACATTTGTTGTACTATGTCATAATTTACGATATTAATGACAACCTCTCTGGTAGAAAGGACATTTTCTAAAGTGTGTTTGGTAGTATTATTACGCACCCTCCTGGAGGGTGAAAAAATTAACACCGGTGGGCTGGCACTAAACACATTAAAAAAACTAAAAGGCGCCAGATTAGGTCTGCCGGATGCATCTATAGTACTGGCAAAAGCAATAGGCCTTGGCCCTATAGCTCCTAATAAATACCCATGTAATTGTGCCGTGGACAGGTCAGAAGGAATAAAGGCAATTGTTTTTGACATAGATGACAAAGGTACATAAAATGTGACCAAAATATTAAAGACAACAGTGATACAAATACAACAAATACTAGCATTTTAAGTTATCTTTAGAAGCCAGTTACCCTTAGGATGAAATTTAATCCCAGAACCAAATTTTCCAACATCATCTTGCTAGTAGCATCTTTTGTTATAGTGAGTCTCATTCTATGGAATACCAATAGTTTTTTTAAAAAGTTTAAGGAGGAAGAACGCTATAAAATGGAGATCTGGGCAACCGCTCAGTCCGAGCTTTTACAATCTTCGGAAGACAGGGATCTGGGGAATCTTCATGTGAAGATCTTTCAGAACAATACCTCAACACCCATGATTTTGGTGAATAAGGATGGTTCCATAAAGACCAACAATATGCCATCGGAACTTGCCGAAGATTCGCTTCAGATAGAAAAAAAGATAAAAAAATTTCAAAATGAAAATATTCCAATCTCCATTAATTATGAGGGAGAACCATTGGCAACACTTTACTATGGAAATTCGGAGGTGCTAAACAAGCTTAAATACTACCCCATAGCATTATTACTGATTATTCTGCTGTTTGGAACTGTCATTTTCTTTTTCTTTAAAACAAACAAGGCTTCAGAACAAAACAAACTTTGGGCAGGAATGGCAAAGGAAACAGCCCATCAAATTGGAACCCCACTCACTTCTTTATTAGGTTGGAACGAACTATTGAAAAATGAGAATATCAACAGTGCCATCACTTCTGAAATTGAAAAAGATATTGATAGGTTACAAACTATTACCGAACGTTTTTCAAGTATAGGATCGCTTCCCAAACTAGAACGTCTAGATATCGTCGAAGAAACAAAAAATGCTTATGATTACCTTAAATTGAGAAGTTCAAGGCTTATTCATTTTACCTTTGACACGAAAGTGGAAAAGCTCCCTCTTTTACTAAACAGGGCACTGTACAACTGGACCATAGAGAACCTTGTAAAAAACGGGATAGATGCTATGAAGGGTAAAGGATCTATCGCTATCGAGATCGTTCCGGAAGGTAACTATGTAAATATTTTGATTTCCGATACAGGTCACGGGATCCCCAAAAGCAATTATAATTCTATATTCGATCCAGGGGTAACTTCGAAAAAAAGAGGTTGGGGACTCGGTTTATCACTTGTGAAAAGGATCGTGGAAGAATACCACCAGGGAAAAATAAAAGTGTTGAATTCCAGCAAGGAAGGCACCATTATGCAAATCTCCTTAAAAGTAAATGCGTAACTATGGCTAAAGAAGAATTGATTGTAATAAAAGAAGCCGACTTAACCAATAATTGTCCCGAATGTTTTAATCAGGACATGAAACTTACCTTCTTTCAAAAACATTTGATAACCCGGTTTTATAATAGAACTACCAGTGAAATAAGTAACAAGATTACCTGCAATAAATGCGGTTCTGTTATATACCCGGTTCAATGGACAGAGAATATTGAGCGCAGTTTTGAATACTTTCAAAAAATGGTAAGCCCTGAACCTAAGTCTGTGAAATTCACTAAATTCTTTTATATACTATTGGTTCTCATAATTGGATTGGCAGGTGCAGCCATTTACCTCTATACTGCCGGCATTATTCAATTTTAGCCCGGATCTTTTCAGCGATCGATTTAAATTCGCTTTCCGAAAAGCTTTCTTTATGCTGAAATGTAGCATTTTTCATGCTTTGTAAAGGGATAAGATGTACGTGTACGTGGGGTACCTCCAGGCCAATAACGGTGATGCCAACACGCTTACAATCAATAGATGCTTCAATGGCCATACCTATTCTTCTGGCAAATGCCATAAGCCCCATATAGGTTTTTTCATCGAGGTCAAATATCTTATCGGTCTCTTTTTTAGGAACACAAAGTGTATGACCTTTTGCATTAGGATTAATATCCAGAAAGGCAAAATAATCCTCGTCCTCAGCAATCTTATAGCAGGGTATTGCACCACTGATGATCTTTGTAAAAATACTCGACATAGCCAGGTTTTAAGAATTAAAAAATCCTATCAAATTTTGATAGGATTAAATATAAAAAATAATACTCCTTAGTGCCTTGTAATTTCTAAAATAACGAACTTCAAGGTACCGTTGGGGACATTTATTTCGGCAACATCTCCTACTTTTTTCCCGAGTAATCCTTTCCCAATGGGTGACGTGACCGATATTTTTCCGGTCTTAAGATCTGCTTCACTTTCAGCGACCAGGGTATATTTCATTTCCATACCGTTCTGCTGATTTTTTAACTTAACGGTAGAAAGCACTAAAACTTTAGAAGTATCCAATTGTGATTCATCTATCAATCTGGCATTGGCCAGTGTCTCTTCCAACTTGGCTATTTTAAGTTCTAACAGGCCCTGTGCCTCCTTAGCTGCATCGTATTCTGCATTCTCGGATAGATCTCCTTTATCTCTTGCATCGGCAATAGCCTGCGAGGACAATGGACGTTCTACATCTCTTAAATGATTTAATTCTTCTTTTAATTTTTTTAATCCTTCTGCTGTGTAATACGATACATTGCTCATAGCGTCGACATTTAATAAATAGAAAATCCCCTGCAGCTACCATGCTTCCCGCATGTATTTTAGAGAGGATTTAACGCAAATATACAGAAATTTTGATCAATTTTGTGATATCACTTAATCGATAAAGACCTTATGCAGCGAATCTGGCTTATCTTATTTTTCGTTTTTTTACTAGCATGTAGTAACGACCAAGGTCAAAGAAACCCCTACATCCAGGAAATTGGTTTTCGTTTTGAAGTTAATCTTAACCTCCCTTTGTATAGTCCGCTGACTAATCCCGGAAATCCGGTCTACATTGGAAGTCAGGGTGCCGGGGTACGCGGGGTGTATGTAATCAATACAGGATTTAACGTTTTCCGCGCGTTTGAAGCCAGCTGTCCCAACCATTCTCCCAACCCATGTTCCACCACAGAATTGAACGGACAAACCGCCGTTTGTTCCTGTGAAGGTTTTCAATATAGCCTTTTTACGGGGCAACAATTAATGCGCCCGGAAGATGGTAATCGGTATTACGACATGCTGGAATACAGGGCTACCCAAAGTGGAAATGTAGTAGTGATTACAAACTAAATTTCCTTAATTATACGTCCTTCATTAAAATAAATGAGCCACAAGTTTATCACAGTTGCACCTTCACCCCCAATAAAAAATTAATTCCTGCCTGAGGATAATACCCTGCTCCTTCTATAGTTGTAGTGGTCCCTGGCGTTGTAAATGTATCATCAAAAGTGAAAAAATATCCATTGGAGACGTACCTGGCATCAAAAATATTGTTTACCAGTCCGGAAAACACAATACTCTTGAAAATAGCCTTCGGTATAATTTGATAGGAAATATTGAAATCTGTTTGGGAATATGCCTTTAACACAGAGGATTCAGCGTCTATATTTCCCATATATTGTTTCCCAACATATTTTGTTAGCACTGCCATCTGAAATGCATCATTGGGCACATAGGCTATTCGATTACCAACTATAAGGTTGGGAGAAAAAGAAATGGTAGTATTTCCTAATTTCTGCAGCACTCCATCTCGCTGAAATACAAAATCTATATTTTTGTTGGTACTTATCGCAAAGTTTGGTTGCCATTCCCATGCTTCTCCTAATCTTAGATTGGCATCTAATTCCAGTCCCATCCTATAACTATCTCCCACATTGGCCCGTAATGGGGCCCCCACGTCATTTAGTTCTCCTGTCAGTACCAATTGGTCTTTGTATCGCATATAAAATACGTTGGTATTTACCTGAAAATCCGGGGAAACATATCGCCATCCCAATTCGAAGTCTTTGAGGCTTTCCGGTCTTGGATTGCCATTTTCATAATCGTTCCTGTTGGGCTCCCTATTGGCCACCGCAAACGAAAAATAAAAATTATGGTTCGCATTTAAATCATAGGTAAGCCCTGCCTTGGGATTAAAAAAGTTAAAGGTGTCGTCTACAATGCCGGTCTCATTTCCATTGGCCTTATAACCAACTGTTCTGTATTGCAGATCCCCATAAAGGCTCCAATGATCGTCTAATTTATAATTCGCTTTAGTAAAGATATTAAAGTCAGTTTTGCTGGAATCATCGTCATAATATCGATCTCCAATATTATTGGCAGGGGCATATCTGGCCCAGATAACCTCACCAAAATGGTCGCCCTGATAGCGATTATACCCGCCTCCCAAAATGAATTTTAACCTATCTGTGCCATGGTCCAATGAAAACACAGTGCCGTAAAAGTCATTGTCTAGCCATCTTCGGCGAATAAGGTCGGTTTCTGTGATCTGTTCACCATCTACAGTGATCGTTTCAAAACCATAGGTATCAAAGGAATCATCTTCCCTGAACTGTTCAAAATAACCACGGCCTCGTGTATAGTGCAGCGCAATACTAGAATTCCATCCCACATCTAAACGCTGATTCCAATGAAGTTGTGCATGGTCTTGCTTGTAATTATCAACTTCGTTCTCATAGAATTGAGTTGTACCATTCTCATCCGTATATTGTCCTGCCGGATTAAACGTTCTGTTGGTGGCAAGTGTGGCTGCATCGATCCCAAAATAGGCCTGATAGGTTATTTCATGTCCTCCAAATAAAAGGCCCTTAATCAGAGTATTTTCATCTCTGAAGGCCCCTTGAAGAAAATAGGAATCGAGGGAGGCAGAAGCCCTGTCTACATAGCCATCTGAAATGATGCGCGACAACCTTCCCGATACTTCCACTGCATTATTCATGAGTCCCGTGCTAAACTTTACATTGTTACGAAAGGTGTTAAAGCTGCCGAATGAAGAGGAAACTTCCCCAAAGGCTTCATCGGCTATTTTATCTGTAAGTACATTTAAACTGGCCCCAAATGCACCTGCACCATTTGTGGATGTACCAACCCCTCTTTGTAGTTGAAGGTTCTCTGTTGAGGAAGAAAAATCGGGCAGATTAACCCAAAAAGTTCCGTGAGATTCTGAATCGTTATATGGAATGCCATTGATAGTTACATTGACCCTGGTAGCATCGCTTCCCCGTACCCGTATTCCGGTATATCCTACCCCGGCACCGGCATCGGAGGTGGTAACTACGGAAGGCAGGAAGTTCAAGAGAATAGGTATATCCTGTCCCAAATTACGGGGATTCAATTGTTCTTTTGTCAGATTTGTAAAGGTAACCGGAGATTCCCTGGTAACCCGTATGGCCGAAACGAGGACCTCATCAAGGATTATTTCCCCCGATTTTAGGGTATCCTGAACCTGCTGTTGCGCACTTAGGGAATAAAGGCAGGATAATACTATACTGAAATTAACTACTCTTTTCATTCGATTCCTTGTTACGAATAATAGGGGGTAATTATTCCGTGTTATCGTAAAATTTGCCAGCTGTTAGTTTGGCGACCCGTCCGGAAAGAAACTAATTGAATCAGGATCTTTCTCATTTTTACGCTCCGTTGTATATTTCACCGAAGCGCATGTCCCTTGGCAGCATTACCTGCCCAGGTTCATCGGGTGTACTCTCAGCCTTATGAAATTCATGGCTTAAATTCATATGAACTTTTGCCAAAAACTCAAAAAGCACCCCTTTGAGATAGTGCAAATATACTAGGAAGTAACGTTAATTAATAAAAAGGGGTTGTATTTTCCTTTACAAATAATGATCTGTCTTTATGCCTGATGCGCAGGTTTTAGCAGATCGATTACAGTTTTAACCGGATTAAAAGTACTTGAGGGCACTTCTAAAAAGATGGTATTCCAATACGCCATTCCACCATTCCAAAGCCCGGGTAGCTCCAACGCTTTTAGATCTTTTCCATCTTTGGTTTTTTGGGTAATAAAACCCTGTTTCTCATTTACATAATTTAAGAGATTAAACTTATCTCCCTTATGATCCTTTACCCCACATACAATATCTACAGGATTAAAGTGGGTAGCTTCTTTGAAAATAGCGGCCTGCCGTTTATTGGACATATCTACCTGGGCAGATTCTACAATTTGTAAAGAGACATTCCCATTTCGATCCCTCACCCAATATGGGCCTCCCCCAGGTTCACCTTCATTCTTGACCATCCCACAAACCCGTATCGGTCTGTGAAATTTATCTTTTAAGATTTCTATTTGCTCTCCAAGCGTAAAACCATCAAAATTTTCCGCAAAACGAACATTAAGTTTTTCTTTCAAAAAGGATTTCATTGCTTCGAGTTGTTCGCCATCGAATTTGTTCTCTTCGAGTAAAGAGGCATAATTAAACACCTTTTCCTGAACTTTTAAAAGTACCCCGGCCAGAATCTTCTTGTAATGTATTATTTCGGTCGAGCCAGATCGTGTCGCTACATTGTCGATATTTTTGATAAAAATAATATCAGCGTTTTGTTCATCCAGGTTTTCTATGAGGGCCCCATGGCCTCCCGGCCGGAACAACAAGGTATTATCGTCATTTCTAAAGGGTTCATTTTCTGGTGTAACCGCTATGGTATCTGTTGAAGATTTCTGATAGGAATACGCTATGTGAAAGTTGGTGTCAGTCGTTTTTAGGACCCTATTCTTAATACGATTCCATTCACTATCAAAAAGTGACTTATGTTGCTCAGATATTGTAAAGTGAAGGTGTGCTTCCTGTTTTTTGTTTACATAGGCAGCACCTTCGGCCAGATGTTCCTCAAAAGGTGTTACGAGATCATCTTCATATTTATGAAATGGCAACAACCCTTTTGGATAAAAACCATAATTGAGCCCTGATTCTTCGAGCATTTCCTTTACAAACAAATAGCGGGCCTCATCGTTGGCGGAAGTTTTTTCCTTAATTCTTTTTATTACCAGATCGTAAAACGGAAATTTTTCAATTTCCTTAAAAAATTTTATTAAAACCTTGTCTCCGGAGCTTGCTAAATAGATATCCAGGCCTTCTTGATCAGGGTGGTAAGAATCCAGGAAATTGAAAAGTGATTTAAACATCCTGGAGGCTGCACCGGATGCAGGTACAAATTTTAAAAGGGATACTTCGTTTTTCGTGGATTCGAATTTATCTATAAATACCTTTTCCTTTTTGGAAGAAATTTTGAGAATCCCATTATTGACCACTGCCGGAGCTTCCAACTGTACAAATGGAATGCCCTCAATAAAGGTCTTAATCTGGTCTTCAACTTTCTTCTTTGTTATTCCTTTGCCCGTAAGTTGTAGATAGTCCTTTTCGGAGAACTCAATCATTGTTAAGTAATTTATCGATATGGTAAATGGCCTTTGCCCGGCGTGCTTCTTTATCTCCCTTTAAGATAACAAAATTACGATGATACTTTTCCAAAGTCTGCTTAAAATACAAATACATTTTTTCACGTTCATTGGGTTTATCCCTTAGATCGTCTTTTTCCCATGGCGTATCTATATAAGTTAGAAAGTATAGATCGTAGGTATTCTGCAATGCATATTTTTCCAATATCGGATCGGAATACCCTAGGTAATATGCTTCTGAATATACTTTTGTCTCCAAAAGGTCAGTATCACAAATTAATAGGTCGGTAACCCGGGTCGTCATTTCATTCTCCAATCGCATTTGTCCTTCCGCAATGGGCAGCAGATCCTTAGGTTCGCAGGTCTTCTGTTCCCTGTTCCACTTTTCTTGTAGATATTCCCTGGCGTACTCCGGAACCCATAAGGTCTTATAATGATCTGCCAGCTGTTCAGACAGGGTAGATTTGCCGGTAGATTCCGGGCCAAAAAGTACTATCTTAATGACGTCTGAAGGTTTTTGTTCAAATTTTTCTTCCATGCCAAATAGCCTTGTACGGCCAAAACGGTAAAGATAAGATATTGAAGGGAAAGCATGCCCCAACCTCTGGAAGCATACAACGGTACAGTGATTACATCGGCAATGATCCAAAGTGTCCAGTTTTCCAATTTCTTGTTGGCCATATACCACATGGCTGTAAAGAAGATTCCCGAAGTAAAAATATCAATGTAATTGGAGGTCGATATGATGGTCCCAAAAATGCGATACACCGTATAGGTTACGACCATGGTCAACAAAAACAAAGCGAAGCCAATTATTTTCTCTTTTTTATTTGTTCGTGAAATATGAACTACTTTTTCGTGGTCCTTAACACGGGCCCAGTTCCACCATCCATAGATGCTCATCACTGAGTAGTAGAAATTCATCATCATATCACCAAAAAGAGCATCAATATAAAACAGGTAAACTGTTATGACCGTCGCAATGAGGCCGGTTGGGTATACCAGAATATTTTCCCTCTTGGCAAACACCACACTGGCAATTCCAAAAAAGAACGCAATGCCTTCCAAAATTATCAGGAATACATCCCGGCCCTTGTATGGATCCAAAAAGAAATCAAAAATGGGGTTCATAGGTGCTTCGATCCGATTTAACAATTTTCATATACAACAATCCGTTTTCCATCAATGTGAATGCTTGTTTTAACTCGGTTTGAACCAATTGCATTACCGCTCCAAATTCCCCATAAACTTGAGTACTGAGCGGATTTTCGATTACTGTAAGCCCGGAAGCACGCAGCGCTTTAACAAAGCTGATTATGGGTTCTTCAAAGGAATCCTGTAGTGGTGTTAAGGTAAGTTCTACTGAAATGTTCATGGATTTAAATGGATCTGGTTATTTGATTGTTCTAGTTAAATACAACGTCTTTACTACCGTTTTTAATGGCATAGGCACAGGTAAACCCTTGCATTTCCAAAAAACGAATTTTATAGGTAGATGAGGTGCCTTCAAAAGTAATTATACCTGAGGTAAGGCCATCATTCAATGTAAAATCCTCAATGTATATATGTTGTAAGAAACTTAGACCCGGAGTGGCGTTGATTTTAAATAGCGATTCCTTACCTCCCCAAACCACTGTGAGTTTTCTACACAATTCCACAGGATCATTCATGGAACCGTACTCCTCAATGGGAGTAAATTTATGCGCTATTTTTAAGATCTTTTCCCGCTGTTTCTCAATATCGATCCCAACCTCTTCCTGCTCGCTGACAATAATTCCTGTAAAGTGGTACGAATGGGTAATAGAGATAAAATTCCCATCGTGTAAATGAGGTTTACCATGGTCATCATAATAAAGATCACTGTCCTCATATCCTTCAATAGCCAAAAGATGCCGGATGCTTAAAAATCCCCGCCGGTGCAATTCGGACTGCATGCCATCTATTCTTTGCTGGCAATGGGGTGTTAAAAATATTCCTTCTGCCAATACAATTTCACTTTCGGTAATATTCCAGATATGAACTCGTATGGTGGGGTTTACTGTTATAGTTTTGTAAAGAGGCATGGATTTTTTTGTAAGTTATCACTATCTTAGCGGTCTAAAAAAGCGGATATTCGCACACTAACGAAAGTAAAAATAAAAATAGATATGAGCACCAAAACCATGCCATATGTCCCTTATAAAGTGAAAGACATTTCACTTGCCGATTGGGGCAGAAAGGAGATCTTACTGGCCGAAGCAGAAATGCCTGGACTTATGGCCTTACGAGAAGAATATAAAAAGGAACAACCTTTAAAGGGGGCCAGAATAGCAGGATGCCTTCATATGACCATTCAAACGGCAGTGCTGATCGAAACACTGATAGCGTTAGGTGCTGAAGTAACCTGGAGTTCCTGTAATATCTTTTCAACACAGGACCATGCTGCAGCTGCCATTGCAGCAGCAGGGATCCCGGTCTATGCGTGGAAAGGAATGAATGAAAAGGAATTCGACTGGTGTATAGAACAAACCTTGTTTTTCGGTAAAGACCGAAAACCACTCAATATGATCTTGGATGATGGTGGTGACCTAACCAACATGGTCTTAGACCAATATCCCGAACTTACTTCAGGTATCAAAGGATTGTCCGAGGAAACCACCACCGGCGTACACAGATTGTACGAACGGTTTAAAAATGGCGTTCTCCCAATGCCTGCGATCAATGTGAACGATTCTGTAACCAAGTCAAAATTTGACAATAAATACGGATGTAAGGAAAGTGCCGTTGATGC
>CALZFZ010000010.1 GCA_945786965.1 uncultured Muriicola sp.
ATCACGATCTCCACCCTTCGACTTCCCACCTTTGAAGGACTTTTTCAGGGTCCCGTCCGCTTCGTATTTGCGGCATTGATTTGTGTTGTGGGTTTTTTCGGCGCCCCCATGCTCGGCGCATCGATTGCAATATTTCTCCGAGCGGGGCTTTTTCGGGATGCGACCATCGTCCTTTTTCGACGCAGGGGCTGAACGCTTGCCTCCTGTGCCACCGCGGGACTTTGTTGTTGCATCGTTGGCACCCGAATTGGATGCAGAGGCCGCTTTGGCCTTCCTCTCCTTCGACTCCATCACCTTTTCGATGGCCTCGAGGTTGTGGAGTAACTCCGACATCCCCTGCGGCACCACCGCGTTGGTGAGGTAGTACTGGTCCTCCCACTCGTCGGGGCAGGCCCTCAGGATGAGGTTGGCGAGATCGGGCTCGCTGATGAGCTTGTTCATCGGCTCCGTGGCCGACGTCGCTTTGTCGCTCTGGTGGACGCAGGGGAGCAGCGGCAGATGACTGTTCAGCTGCTCGACCCTGGCCATGAACGCGCGAATCGTGACGCGCTGAGGCTTTTTGATGGTGTTCAGCATGTAGCGGCGCTGCTTCTCGGCAGCGTCGTACGCGAACACCGTCAGGCGGTGGAGGTGCTTGCACTCGGCGAACGAGCTCGCGTTCTTGCCGCGAGTCTTCGCCCCCGAGCGGCCGGTGAGGCTGCACTTCCACCCCTTCGTGGCGCAGACGTTCTTGACGAGCTGCCGCCACCCGTACGCATGATCCTCGCTGAGGAGGTTCTCGTACAGGGTGAACTGGGAGGCGTAGACGTCCTTGACGGAGGCACGGAAGTTCTCGGCCTTCTCCTCGAGGAGCGCCTTCTTCTCCTTCCACTTGGCGAGGGCGCGCTCGTATTTGTCGTGAGCACGCCGCATCTTTATCTCGGCGGTCTTCTTGCCGCCACGCTTCGAGGGCGTGGTGGCGCCGTCGTTGGTCTTCGCGCTGGGGTCGGCCTCGTCGACCTCCTCGGACGCGGCATCGTCCTTCTTCTTCTTCTTCTTCTTCGCCGACTTCTTGCTGCGAGTGCCAGCAGGAGACGGCGAGTCGTTGGACGGGGCACCGCCAGCCGCCGTGTCGGGCGACCTGACGATGGGCTCTTCGCTCGACTTGTCCTCGGGCGACGCGACGTCCTCGTCGTCGTCGTCGTCCTCGAGGTCGGCGGTAGTAGGCTCCTTCGGCTGCACCGCGAGGTGGGCCAACAGGTCCTTCGTGGACTGCTTGATCTCCTTCTTGTAGCCGGAGATCTTCGCATTCGTCCCGTTCTTCTCGAAGAGGCCCTCGACCAGGGCGAGGTGGACGAGGAAGTCCTCCTTCGAGCCGCCGGCGTAGATCGGCGCTCGGATGTCCTGATCGTGCGAGATCTTGACCTTGAGGGTCCGAGTCTCGGCCTTTTCGACCTCCTCGGGAACGTAAGGGACGGGTGGTCGCGCGCGCGGCGACCCGCGTTCGGCTTCACGGTCTCGGAGACCGTCTGGGACGGCGCGCGTTGAGCTCATGATGGCGTCTTGGGGAGGCGTTGACCTTGCGTTTAACGCTCGTAGGACGCGAAATGGGCTCGGGGTGGGCGTTGAGTTGCTTGAGCGGTGACTGTTCTCGCGCACCTTGAGGATCTTCCCTGGGTCGATTCTAGCGGCGCAGGGGGAGGCGAATTCTTCGTTCAAGCCAGCACCGAAGTGTGGTTATCAATTGATAGTGACCAATGCCTGAAAGGTAGAGAGCTCTCCGAGGGAGAAGAGGAGAGCGAGCGTACGTTGGATTGAGAAATGAAATTATGGGCCAATTCCAGAGGAAAGGCTTAATGCTAGATGAAGCTAGTAAAACGGGCTTCCAACTGATGAATCCATCAGTTGACCAAGAAAGTGGTTATACGTGGGAATACGTAGAACCTGGTACAAACAGCCATTGAGGAATAATGGCTCTGGTACAAAAGCTACATACGTGATGACGTGTTGGTATCTTTGTTGACCATGAGTTTGAACCACAAAGGTTATGAATACCAATACCTATGCGATATTGGTATCAGGTACCTTTGGGTATCTAAAGGAGGTTTTGGGACTGGTGACGTCGTCCACAATGGATCCGAGAAGGATCCATCTGTCGGCGGAAGTTCCTACGTAGAAACATACCTTCTTGAGAATTATCATTGAGAATTCTCTGAGCTCACATCTGCGCGGGGTAGTCAGAATCTAGCCCGCCATTTAGCGATACGTTGTATCGCTTAGAATCTACTGTGAGATCCTTGGGCATACGACACTCGCCCCCACGAATGACGCGATAAGGTCATCATGACACGCGAAGCAAAACTCGAACGTGAGAAAATAAAAACTTCGCTGAGACTCAAAACCCGTAGGGAAAAAGACGTCTCTGTGTTGGACTGAGTTGAAGTTCAAGGAGGCTTGTGCAACCTGCATGAAAACGATATGAGGATAGTTTTGATACTATCAGACGAGCGTAAGACTAAGTTGAGTGAGGAGAGTATTACTGTGAGATATTTCTTAACTAGTTTCGAATTAACATTTAACCAAAAAATCTATCTATATACATGTTGAAGTAGCCAGTGTCATTGACTGGTTTCACTCGGCGAATATTGATTCGCTCAGATTTGCTGCCGTGTTGAATCCTTATCGTGCCGTTCGTATGAACCTGCGTGATGGTCCAAGGATCATTATGATAGCGGCTTTCGGCTTTGCGAAGGATACCATCCTTCTTTATGTACACTTGCATTCCAACGGCGTAGTCGAAATCGACCCGCTTCGAGTTCTCTCGAGCGTTTTCGCGATTGGTGCGGCTCTGCCTGTGCTCTCCAATTTTATACCAGTCGGCTACGAATGGGATGTCAAACAACATATCCCGTCCAAAAATCGCAGCGCCGGGTGAGGCTTTGAGCGTAGTGTGATAGGTAGAGCGAACTGCCCAGGCGACGTCGTCCAGAAAGTCGGAGACGTCGTCCTCGTGAATTGAGTCGGCCATGTCTAATTCTCGAGTACGTAGCATGTTTGTAGTCACGCCGTGCACGCGCTCTAAGATGGCGTTCGCTTGTGGATTCTTAATCGTGGTCGGCTTACGCTTTATGCCATACGAGTCGCAGAGGGCGGTGAAATCCAATTTGAATTCAGATCCGTTGTCATAGATAATCGTACGACAACGTGGATATCTGCTGAGCCACGATTTATAGACTAATCGGCTTATCTGGGCCGAGGTCTTGTCAAACCATTCTTTGTTTCGATTGTCGAGATCTATGTTACTTTTGGTTGACTTCTTCTTTTTCTTAGCGGCGGCTTTGTCAAGCTCGGCCACTGGAAGTTCTGCAATTTCGAACCAGCTAGACGCCGGGTCGATCATAGTCAGACACATAAATTCGATCACGGTGCCGTCCTTGCCTTTAAGCGTGTAGGGTCCAATAAGATCTACACACAAGGTCTCCCAGGGGGTCCTTGTGACTAGTTTGGGAGGTAGGTGTCCATACTTCCTATTAGTCGCTTTATTTAGTTGGCAGGATTTGCAACCTCTGACGTATCGTCGGACGGTGTCTCTCATATTCGTCCAGTACATAGAAGCGCGAAGTGTCTCTTCAAGTCGCAGTTGGCCGGGATGTTGCAGATAGTGGTGGTACCACATAACTGCGCGTCGCTGTAGTCCCTTAGGGACGACCAATTTGTCCTTGTGACAGAGTACTTCTAGGTCCTCTACTATGCGGACCTCGTACGTGGTCTTGCCGATTTTGCGCTCACTAGGATCACAATCGAATAGTCCATTGAGACTGGCGTCCGCTCGTTGAGCTTCGGCGAGTTCGCGTACTGTGAGGGGAAAAATTTCTTCTCCCTCGCTTCTATTTGCGAGCACGTAGCTTGTAGCTAGTTCGGGCTCGTCTATTTCCTCTTGTGCGTCGCTACAAGCGGTGTAGTCGACGAGGCTTTTCGCAACAGCCTTCCATTGAAAATGACTTTCCCGCTCCAAAGAGGCATCGCTCCCAGAGGAGTTGCGCTCGTTGGTGGGATTCACTTTAGGGTCATATGCCAGACGGGACACTGCATCCGCGACTGAATTATGAATTCCCTCGATGTAGACTATTTCCGGGCCGTACTCTTCGAGTAGGAGACGCCAGCGGTAAACGCGGTCTGACGTGAGTCCTAGTGCATCTCGAGTGAGATTCTTGTGATCTGTGTAGACCACAATTCTCTGGCCCCATAGCATTCCTTTGAACTCTTTCAGAGTCTCGACTATGGCCAAGAGTTCAATTTCGGTAACGCTATAGCGTGTTTGCGTCTCAGACAGTTTCCTGCTGAAAAACGCGATAGGCCTATTTTTCTGGGTTATTACTGCCCCTAGTTGCTTCGTTGAAGCGTCTGTGTAAATCACAAAAACTTCGTCAAAGTCAGGATAGGCCAGTGTCACATCGCGAGCGATAGTGCACTTGACGTCATCGAATGCCTTTTGATG
>CALZFZ010000011.1 GCA_945786965.1 uncultured Muriicola sp.
CCGAAAGTTTTTCAACATGCAAAATTTGGTCTCCTGCTTCTCGTTCCCTGTCAAATATAATCGCAGGGTATCTGCGGCTCGAAGGTTTTATATCCTCTACTTTTAATTTTTCCAACATCTTCTTCCTGGAGGTTGCCTGTTTGCTTTTGGCTACATTGGCACTGAATCGCATAATGAATTCCTGAAGTTCCTTGGCTTTTTCCTCTGCCTTCTTGTTCTGCTGAGCCCTTTGCCTTGCTGCTAACTGGCTGCTTTCGTACCAGAAGGTGTAGTTACCTGAATACAAATTCATTTTACCAAAATCGATATCTGCAATATGGGTACAAACGGCATCCAGAAAGTGGCGGTCGTGAGATACAACAATAACAGTATTATCATAATTTGCCAGGAAATTTTCGAGCCATTCAATAGTCTCATAATCCAGGTCATTGGTAGGTTCGTCCATCACCATCACATCCGGATTACCGAAAAGTACTTGTGCCAATAAGACCCTTACCTTTAGTTTTGCATCCAGGTCTGACATCTGCGTATAATGGAATTCTTCACGTATCCCCAAACTGGATAATAATGCAGCAGCATCGCTGTCTGCATTCCATCCGTTCATCTCTTCAAAGGATACTTGCAGTTCTCCTATTCTATCGGCGTTCTCATCCGTATAATCAGCATACAGTGCATCTATTTCCTTTTTTATTTCAAAAAGTGGTTTGTTCCCCATGACCACGGTCTCTAAAACCGTATTGTCGTCATAGGCATTATGGTTCTGTTCTAATACCGACATCCTTTTCCCATGTTCCAGATGAACATGGCCTGATGTTGGATCTGTTGCCCCCGAAAGAATTCGTAAAAATGTTGATTTACCGGCACCATTGGCCCCTATAATCCCGTAACAGTTACCCTGCGTAAAACTTACATTTACCTCATCGAACAATATTCTTTTTCCAAATTGCACCGATAAATTTGATACAGACAGCATACTAGATCCTTTAAAATTTTTGCAAAAATAGGTAAAATTAAACCGATGTACCAATAAACCCCAAATCGATTCTCTTAGTCGAAACATTAACAGGGTATAACTATTTTTAACGCCCTATTAACAAGGGCCAGCCTCAGGTTTCTTTAGATTTGTCTACATTTTGATCCGGATATTAGATGGTTAAAATTATACGCTATTTCTTTATTGGTCTGCTCGTAGTAAACTGCGCTGAAAAACAAAACAGTACAAAACATGTTTTTTTCGCAGGTGAAATCGTAAATCCCACAAGCGATCAGGTGGTCCTTTATAAAGGCGAAAAATCTATCGATTCGGTAAAATTAGACGAGAATAACCGCTTTGTGTTTACTTTGGATTCCGTTGCTGAAGGCTTACATCACTTTTATCACCACCCTGAACTACAGTATGTGTTTCTTGAAAATGGAGACAGCCTGCAAATTAGACTGAACACCTCGGATTTTGATGAATCCCTGGTTTTTTCCGGAAAAGGAGAAGAGATTAACAACTTCCTCCTTGAAATGTTCCTTGCCAATGAAGAAGAGGAAGATCTCGTATATTCTCTGTACAAGCTAGAACCAGAATCTTTCCATCAAAAAATAGATTCACTTTTGCAAAATAAGATTCAGCTTCTGGAACAAACCATGACAGAATTTGAAATATCCCCAAAAGCTTACGAATTGGCAAAAGCCGGCATAGTGTATAATGCCAATATTTCAATGGAAGCGTATCCCTTCTATCATAGAAGAAGAAGCGGCGAGGATAATATGCACGATTTACCGGAAGACTTTTATGATTATCGAGCTAGCATCAACTACAATAATGATGCGCTTACCTACCTTCGACCCTATTATAATTTTATGAAATACCACTTGGGTAACTTGGCTTACAACCAATGTAAAAACAATTGTGGGAGTAGCTTAGAGGTAGTTAGCAGACAATTGCATTTTAATAAGCATAAACTTAAATTGATTGATAGCTTAATTACTCAGGAGGAATTACGTGATAACTTATTCCGGAATGTGGCCATTGATTATTTATTAAAACACGATACCGAAGAGCACAACATAGACTTTATCGCGGCATTCCAAGAACTTTCTAAAAATAACAGACATAACAAAGAAATTAATACGCTGTACCAGGGGATCATCAATATGCAACCTTCTAAATCCTTGCCGCAATTAACCTTAACTAATTATGCAGGGAATGAAATAATGCTTTCGGGTATTGATAAAGGAAAGGAAGTGGTGTTCTACTTCTGGTCTGCAGCAGAACCCGGACATTTCAGGAACATAATGAAACGGGTTGAAGAGTTAAAATTAAAACGTCCGGAATACCGGTTTGTGGGGATCAGTTTACGAACAGACCAGGCCCGCTGGAAGTCTATGGTAGAAACATATAACCTGGATAAAAATGAACAGTATTGGGCAAACGATTTTGATAAAGCTGCCCGTGCCTTAATTGTGTACAATCCCAATAAGAGTATTATAGCTAAAGACGGTATCATCATAGATGCCTTCGCAAATATATATCGCTCTTTCTAACGCGTAGATAATTCCCGGATTTTTTAATTCCCCTTTTTATAATCGGCCAAAAACTTCGCCAGCCCAATATCGGTAAGGGGATGTTTAAGTAATCCTTCAATCGAGGACAAAGGACCTGTCATTACATCCGAACCTAGTTTTGCACATTCAACGATATGCATGGTATGTCTGATAGACGCAGCAAGGATCTGCGTTTCAATTTGATAATTATCGTATATAAGTCTTATTTCTGCTATCAGACTTAATCCATCCGTTGATATATCATCTAACCTCCCTATAAAAGGAGATACGTAGTTAGCGCCCGCTTTGGCAGCCAATAGTGCCTGACCCGGTGAAAAAACCAGCGTACAATTGGTGCGTATCCCCTTATCAGAAAAATATTTCAGGGCCTTAACACCATCACGTATCATTGGTATTTTAACCACAATTTGTTCGTGAAGATCGGCCAGCTCCTCCCCCTCTTTTATCATTCCTTTTAAATCAGTAGCAATAACCTCAGCCGAGACATCTCCGTCCACAATATTACAGATATCCACATAGTGCTTTAGAATATTGTTCCTGCCTGTTATACCCTCTTTTGCCATAAGGGATGGATTGGTAGTAACTCCGTCTAAAACCCCTAATTCCTGGGCCTCTCTGATCTGATCTAAATTTGCGGTATCAATAAAAAATTTCATAGGATCGTTATTTGCTTAGCTTGATTTTTGATTGTAAACATGGATTTATTCAAATGCGCTACAAAGCTACAATTTATAATGGTTTCGAAGTAAGTTCTCGTAGACTTTACTTGGCAGGATTTTTTTTAATCTGATAGAGAATTTCTGCATAAAACTGCCCACGGAATAATGCACATGTGGCGACGATGAATTGATGATCTTATACACTTGTCTGGCAACGGCTATTGGATCACCAGCCTCATCTACGTGAGAATTGATCAAATCGAGCGTTTTTTGATACGGCTTCTGGTATGGCGAAGATTCCAAAATGGGTGCATGGTACCGCCCAGAAGCTATGTTGGTCGCAAAATCTCCCGGAGCCAGGGTCGCCAGCTCTATTCCAAACCCCTTGGTCTCGAGTCGCATAGCCTCAGTAGCCAGGTCCAGCGCTCCCTTGGTTGCCGAATAAATACCCCGGTAGGGAAGCCCCATTTTACCTGCGATAGAAGTAATATTAATTATGATACCTTCTTTCTGACCCCTCATTAGCGGTAGTACAGCTTTCATCATATTCAGGGGGCCGTAAAAATTAGTTTCAAACGCATTTTGTATCTCCTCATTGGGAGTTTCCTCAATAGGTCCGGTGATCCCTACGCCTGCATTATTGACCAGAACATCAATACGTCCTTCCCTGGTCTTTATGGTTTCAATGGCCTTACTGATACTGTTTATGTTGCGAACATCAAGCTCCAGCAGTTCAAAATCCTTAAATTCGTTGTGATTTTTTAAATTTCGTGTGGTACCATAGACTTTATATCCTCTAGCCTTGAGATATATCCCGACTGATTTGCCTATTCCGGAAGAGCCTCCTGTAATTAATACGATTTTTTGACCCATGATTCATGCAAAGAAACAAATATTTGATCCGAGCAACAAGCCTTTGCAACAATAAACTGAAAAGCAATTACAATACTTC
>CALZFZ010000012.1 GCA_945786965.1 uncultured Muriicola sp.
TAATAGAAAAAAAAGTACAGGAATAAGAAAGCTTTTATGGGTTGTCATGGTAAGAATATCAGTATATAATTTGTATATAGTTATTGCGAGGATCGCTTTATTTTATTTAAAGTAATGAATTATATGGCAATTCATCCACAAAGCATAAATTGAGTAGTAGTAATCCTATTTTTAGGTGTGAGGTGTAATGTAAGCTCAACTTTTAATTACATATTTTTGACATAATTAATTAGCATCCATTGTTCTTCCTCATCCGGAATCTTCTTTATAAAACTGGGCATGTCATCCCGTCCAATGAACGATTTGTAATACATACTACCGTCTGATTGCTGTTTAAAAGAAGCTTCTGTAAAATCACCAATGGGCGTATCAATGGACTTTGCTTTTGTACCATCTCCCTTCCCTTTGGAGCCGTGACATGATTTGCAATGTTTAGCATATAGGATGCGTCCGATATTATCGGCATCCGAAACACCGGCATAGGGATTTTCCATTTTCTCGTATTTAGAAGGAACTTCCCATTTTTCTTGTTCGTTGGAAGTCAGGGAAGTCATTGACAACAGGATAAAACTGCCAACAAATACTCCCGCGATTAATAAAACTTGTTTTTTCATTATAAAGGAATTTAAGTTATTTTCTACTCAAGATCTTTCTATTATATCTTTGAAATACCCTTCTTCAATAAACTGGGTATCTTTATCGGCTTTGATTTTACCGATCTTATACATGATAAATATAATGTAACCAATTATAAACCAAATGGCAAGAATCATACCACTTATGCTTAAGACTAAAGTTATTGGCGCATTGGCTGCTGCGGCCCACAGAGATCTTTTTTCTTCAAATTGATCTACTTGAGTGGGTATGCCCCAATTTTTGATCGCCTCAAGGGTAAGATCGTTATACATATCCGATTCCAATATTTTTACGACGATTTTAACATGCCCTTCCGCAGCGCCAGGTAAATCTTCCGGAAATAGGATTTCTACTATGCCGTTCTCATCAGTGGCATTAAAGAAATCGCCTATGGGTAATAGACTAAAGGTTCTTTGAACGTAAAAATATAATTCCAGGTCTTCAATAGGGATGCCATCCTGGTCGGTTGCTTTTGCCTGGATTATTTTAGTTTTACCATCCTCCGTGAAGGAAAGCGTTACAATAGCATCTTGTAAATCATCTTGTCCGTAACTAATTGTATTAGCCCCGAAAATAAAGGTCACGGCCATTATGACCTCTAAAAAATAACTAATAAGTTTCGTTTCAGATTTCATTTTAGAAAATATTTTGTTTAAAGATAGTTTCAGAACCTTGTTTATATTTTTTAATAGGGATTACCGGAAACAATTTAATAAGCACTGTAATGATCAGTAATAACCAGGCAAAAGATGAAATGGTAATTGCCCATTCTTCCCAGGTTGGATTATAGTGTAAGTAGGACTCATCAACTCCCTGTATGGGTAAATATGGATGTTGAAGTGAAGGGATTACTATTAAAAAGCGTTTAAACCAGGCCCCTAGAACTACAAATATTGATATAATTAATATTGGCAGTGGTTTACGAAACCTGTTGAACATCAAGAATATAATAGGTAAAATAAGTCCGCCTAACTGAACAAACCAATACATGGGGGCATAATTACCAACAA
This sequence comes from uncultured Muriicola sp., assembly GCA_945786965.1. Lineage (GTDB taxonomy): Bacteria > Bacteroidota > Bacteroidia > Flavobacteriales > Flavobacteriaceae > Muriicola. Next base: position 1,647 of record CALZFZ010000012.1, read on the forward strand.
AAAGTTCGGTGATATGTTCCCCTTCAACCCCGACCATTTTAAAAGCGGGGCCCAGATACTCATTAATATTAAAATACAGGTAAACGAGTGATAGGAGTACCAGAAGCTTACCCATCTTGTCAAAATGGATATTTGTGATGTACTTACTCAGTTTTAAATGTTTCCTGACAAAATACATGGCAACAATAATGACCGCAGCACCCGCCATAAAAGCTCCAGAAACAAAATAAGGTCCTAAGTTGGTACTGTCCCATCCAGGACGCCAGGTTGTTGCAAATAACCAGGAAGTTACCGTGTGGATGGCAAAGGCAACAGGAAGTATAGCAATTGCCAATATTTTGTTTACTTTTTGTAGCATTGCTATTTGCTTGGGATGATTATGCCAGTTGATGGCCGTAATTCTATATAACGTTTTTTTCCATTTAGGAATCTCCGTTAAACGGTCACGACAAAGAGCGATGTCTGGAAGTAAAGAAATATATAATAATAGGATACTTATAACTAAATAAGTAGAAATTATAATAACGTCCCAAATAATGGGGGATTGGATTCTTAAATGCGTAATGACATAAAAAATTCGATCCGGGCGACCCATGTCAACAATAATGATTACAGCGGCACAAATAATAGCAGCGACCGCAATAATTTCGGAAATTCTGGTAAGAGGTCTGGCCCACAAATTTTTGTTGAGTTTTAAAATGGAACTGAACAGCGAGCCTACCAGGCTAATCGCAACAAAAAAAACAAAATTCGAGATGTAAATTCCCCAGGAAGTATAATCTCTCATGGCAGTTACTACAAGTCCGTACCTTAATTGGCGATAATAACCAATCAATCCTAATACAATAAGCAGGAGCAAGAATGCAATCCACAATTTATATTGTAAGGACGTTGAAATCAAATGAGTTAAGAGGCGTTTTCCTCTTTTAGTTCTAAACTTTTGCAGTTCAATATTCGATTTACTCATGATTAGCTATTTTCTTGAGTCGTCTCTTCAAAGGGGAACAACCTGTCAACAGGTGGGAGATAATAAACACGTGGTTTGGTCCCTAGCTCTTCCATGTACCGATAACCCGCTTTTTCCTTTAGTAAAGTAGACAACCGAACGGTTTCTTCCCCATTGGTAACCGTATCATCAATCTCATCCCCAAAATATATTACTCCATTAGGGCATGATGTAACACAGTGGGGAAGCTTATTTTGCCGAAGCATTTCAGGACAAAAATCACATTTTGCCACAGTACCAATTTGACTGGGAAGACTTGTTTCAGGGGAATAAGGGATATCCAATTTTCCTTCCGGAGGAGCTCCCCAGTTAAAAACCCTTGCAGAATAGGGGCAGGCTGCCATACAGAATCTGCAGCCAATGCAGCGCTCGTTATCAACAAGAACTATTCCATCTGTACGCTTATAAGTGGCCCCAACCGGGCAAACTTTTACACATGGTGGATTATCGCATTGAAAACATTTCTTTGGCATCCAATAGGGCGCCGATTTTTCATTATCCTGCATTTTCAAGACCTTTATATAAGGTCTGTCAGGAGTTAAATTATGGTGCTTGTCACAAGCTTCAATACAGTTCTTTGCATTTTTGCATTTGGCCAGGTCCACAACCATCACAAATTTTTTACCAGGAATGCCTTTACGAGCCTCTTTGGGAGACGCACCATGAGATAGATGTTCCATTTCCTCAATTTCAGAGTTAGGAACCTGCACCAGTTTGCCATCTGTGGTCATGAGCGTCGTTTTTTCCTCAGATGCTTGTTTACATGAAGAAATTGAATTATAAGATAAACCATAAATAGCGAGCACACTACCGTTAGATAAGTCTATTAGGAATTTCCTTCGGGCAGGAATTTTGGTAGTATCATTTTCCATGATTTTTATTTTAAGTGAATACCAACTTTAATATCAAATATTAACATGAAAAGAAGATGAACAAAACGCACATCTCTTTTAAGAGATCATAACAATTGCAATTTCAGAAAGAACTTGACAATAATTGGAATACTATTTGAGTGACATACAATGTACCATTTGCTCTTCAATTTAAACACTTATAACTGACTAATTCATGACTTATGTCATGTTTGGAAACATCGAAATTATTTAGTTAGGACCGCTCAAAACCCCGGAGTAAGCCCGGGTTGATGTATGTTTAGAATAGAAGCTGATTAATTTAAATAGAAGCTTTTATTAGTAATGAAGCCTGTTCGGCAATTAGCGAGTCTATTTTCTGTGCAGAGAATTTAAAAGATTCAGAATGTGAGAACATTTTTTTCATGATCTGGTTAGTCAGTACTTTTGAAGTTTGCGGGTCTACTAATTGTGATTCAGTTTCCAGATATGCTTTCACTTTTGCAGAGATCACTTTTTTATGTTTTGCCAAAGTAGCCCTTAAAGACGCATTTTCGAGCCATTGGATATAGGTTGCCAGTTCTTTTTCATTAATTTCCTTCACCTTATCAATAGCTGCCAATCTTTTTTCCCTGTTTTCTTCCAGGTCTACTGAAATGGTATCCAGATCATAACAAAGTACGTGTTCATTTTGGCTTAAGGACTTATCAATATTACTTGGCAATGCCAAATCTATAAGTACTTGTTTATTTGAAGTAACCGGGAAGTTCTTTATGAGTTTAGGACAATTACTTGCAGCACTTATTATCACGTCAAAACCTTCAAAGTTGTTTTCCAATACTTTATGCCACGGATATACATTACACTGGTGCATATCCGCTAAATTACGGGCCCTTTCTTCAGTCCTGTTGCTGATATAAATATTATTAAACCCGAATTTTGAATTATATTTAAATAGTTGTACAACGATATCGCCAGCGCCGATAAACAGTATTTTTTTTGTCATTGCTGAGGATTTGCCATAGGTGTCATTAATAACTTTTAGGGATTTGTATGCTACTGAAGTTGTGCCATCCCGGAACTTCGTTTCATTGCTGATACGCTTATGACTTCTAAAAATGGTCTGCATGGCACGTTCCAAAAGAGATCCTTGTAAATGATAGGCCATGGAAAAAAGGTAGGCGTTCTTTATTTGATGAATGATCTCTGCATCCCCTAGAACTTTGGACTCCAGGCCTGAAGACACCTTCAAAAGATGCTTTACCGAGGCTTTTGTGCTATCATTTTTGAAAAATAGGCTATCATTTTGCGCAATACATTTCTTGCCCTTAAGAGCCATTAATTCGTCCTGGACCATGCAAGCGTTTGTAATTTCACATTCGAAATACACTTCTGTTCTGTTACAGGTAACCAGTAAAAGCATTCCGGAAATATCGGGAAACTGTTTGCAAAGATGTTTTACAACTGGAAGTTTCTCTTCCTCCGAAATATAAAATTGTTCCCTTTTTGCAACGGAGGCGGTTTTATGGGAAATACTTACATATCGCAACAATTTAGGCATACTAGTTGGTTAATAATATTTTAAAAATTAAATGTCTTATCCAACCCCACTGATTTTATTAGGGTTTTTAGGATCTTTAAATTAGGGGTAAAAACCCTTTTTATTCTTTTAGGGTCCTCATATAATTTACGATAAGCCATCGGTCTTCATCATCCGGCATTTTTTTGGTGTATTCGGGCATATCGTCCCTTCCAAAGGAAGTTTTATAGAATAACTCCCCGTCGGTTTGTTTTTGATACGCTGCCGAAGAAAAATCGCCTAAATCACCTTCTTGTTCCTTGGCTTTTGGCCCGTCGCCATAGCCTTCTTTCCCGTGACAGGATTGACAGTGTTTGCTATAAAGTGCTTTTCCTATGTTCAGGTCAACAGACGGGTCTGTCGGATTTTTCATATTCACGTATTTTTCCGGTACTATCCATTTATCCTGTGTAATGGTAGTGAAGGAATAGAATGCAAGGGAAACAATCCCCACTATTAGTAGCATTTTAAGTGTTTTCATTTTTATTAAATTTAATTTTTAGTAATTCTGTATAAATTGGCAATGAGATATATAAATAATCCCCATACTACAAAGATTATCGCATTTACAAATATTAATAGAAATAACGGTGTTTTATCTCTTGTAGACCACATTTTTCTTTGATCAAAAGTAGATTCATCTACTATAGGGATACCTACCGGCGCAATTACTATATCTTTCAGGGTTCCGTAAGCATCACTGTCATTTAGAACAACTTCAATTGTTAATTTGCCATCCATACCAGGTATTCCTTCTTCCACAGGAACAAGAATAGTGCCATTTTCATCTGTAAAATTAAATTCTTCACCAATTTTTAATGGTTTAAATAATCGCTGTATCTGTACATCCAATGATTCTCCGGCAAGTACACTGTCTGAGGCGGTTTCCTTTAGTGTTGCACTTATATAATTGATACTATCTTTGGTTATAAGGTTGGCGATAATCTGTGCCTCTTTAAAACTAGTACTTTTTGATGCCTTTCTATACCTATCATTTCCATTAAATGATATTCCGAGGTTATAGGTATTGGTTGAATCGGCTTTAATACCCATAGATTTATGCAATATAAATTTACTTTCACCATTCATATTGGTCGTGATATTACCCAATACAACTTCTTCTCCCTCAACCTCATTATATATTTCAATCTCAATGTTGGGTACCGGTAGGGTCTCATCTTCAATTCTGGCCGTAGCTTTAATGTTGAGGTATGCATCACCGTCCATTATTTTAACATAATCGGACCTTAGTCGTACCCTATACTTTTCTTCATTTTGGGAAAATAAATTTTGTGACCCGATGCAGAGGAGCACTACACCCATCCAGGATAAAAAAGTACGCCCAAATGTTTTTTGATGTTTCATGATTCCTCTTTGTTATTCTTTTTGACTAGTCCTTTTTCCTCAGCAGTACGTTGAATCGGGATCACCGGTAGAAATCGCACAAATAAAGTGATCATTAATAGGGACATTGCCAGAGTTGCACCCGTTATTAACCATTCGTGCAAACTAGGGAAATAATGATGCCAGGATTCAGGAACACCTTCAATGGGTAAGAATGGATGAAGCAAGGTTGGGGTAACAATAATATATCGTTTCCACCAGGATCCTATGACCACCATAAAGCCTACGATAAACATGGGTAAGGGCTTCCTGCCTTTTTTAAATATTAAAATGATGATCGGTAAAATTAACCCTACTATCTGAGAAAACCAGAATAACGGCGCGTATTCACCGTAAACCAGAGTATTTAAATGGACCTCTTCCTCTACAGGAGCGGTAAATATCGGGATCAGATATTCGTTTACATTAAAATAAAGGTAAACGAGGCAGGTTAGGACTAAAAATTGGCCCAGTTTATCAAAGTGATAATCCGTGATATAATGGTCGAGTCTCCTTACCTTTCTTATTATATAGACAACGGTAATAAGGGCTCCAAGTCCGGTAACAAAAGCCCCCGAAATAAAATA
>CALZFZ010000013.1 GCA_945786965.1 uncultured Muriicola sp.
GATGGTGAGCTATATATAAATAGAATTACCTGGACCCTGAATAAGGATGGAACAGTTCGGCAACTTTGGGAAGTTCTTAAAGACGGAACAGCGGTCAATGTGCTTTTCGATGGCCTCTATACTAAAAAAATGTGATCTTATTGATTTCTTAAAAGTATTCCCAAGCATTCGGTTCAATAGAAGGCATAAAAAAACCGGCCACTACACCGGTTTTTTAAACTAACTAACTCAAAAATACTAACTCAAATAATACGGGTATAAAATTATTTTATTTATGTTTTTCCGACTTTAAATCAACGTTATCAGAAAGTTACATTAATATGTTTCTTAAGTAACGGAAAGAAATTTGAATTATTGTGAATTATTGTTTAAAATAAAAAATCCCCAAAATTTTATTGGGGATATATGTATTACACAACTACAGGGCGTTAGGGAACGTCGATACATAAGGTGCACTATGCTCCGTAATATTCTGAAATTAATGCTTCAGTATCTTGCCTGGATTTAAAAACATCAAATGTTTTTCCCTGAGTCCTGAGGGCACCCAAAGCATTGGCAAATTGAGCAGCTTTGATAGGGTCTTTATAGACTGCAAAACCATAAGCCAGTCCGCCGGCAAAAGAATCACCACATCCCGTGGTGTCTACAACATGATCCACATAAACGGATTTTACGAACTGCTTCTTAATCTCATCCCCTTCTTTGTGGTAAAAAACACATCCTTTGGCATCGAGGGTAACATAAAAGTATTTTACCCCTTTATCCAAAACATGGATGGCCATTTCATCCAAATGATCCGTTTTATCTTCTTCGTAACTGCTCATCTCATCCGAAGAATATTCTTTTTTCAGCCAACACGCCTGCGATTCTTCCAGGTTCATTTTAAGGATGTCGATGTAGCGCAGCCATTCATCCATATCTACCCAAAATTTGCGATAGCGATCACCTGTCATCCCCATACTAGTCGTTGGCCCATGGGCATCAAATACAATAAGCCCCTTTTTTTTCTTTTTGATATATTTTAAGGTGTTCAGGGAAATTTCAAAATCGGTAATGGGAACAAAAACGTAAACATCTATATCTTTCAGGGGTTTTACATCTGCCGATATTATGGGTTTCATGCAGGCCGTTTGACGCTCTATACGATTGTTTTGGTCAATAAATTTCAATTCTATGACAGTACCACGATCTGCTTCATCCGATATGAAGGATGTATTAATGTTGGTATACGGTTTAAAAACCTCGAGTATGTTGTTATAGTCGGCCTTGTGTACATGTGAAACAGGATACACCTCGCCATCGTCCTTCAGAAGTTTTGCCAGGGCAATCACTGGGTGAGAAACACATCCATACTTCTTGATAATTTCCTGGTGGTGTGTATAAATGGTATCTCGAGGAATTGGACCTAAAACAGCAATTTTAATCATATATCTCCTTGATCTGAAATTTTGGTAATTGATTCGAACCGTATATCAATTGTACACAGATGATTCCTTCAACTATGGCATAATTTAAGAAAAATAAAATTAGGAACAAGATACTAAAACAAGGAAAGAACTAAACCCTGTTTTACAAAAGTCAGGTCAGGAAAAAATGACGGTTTTGTTATTGTAAACCATGGTCTTGCGATGCACATGCAACTGTACAGCTCTGGCAAGTACTATTTTTTCCAAGTCGCGTCCCTTTTCAACAAAATCGTGAACCTTATGCGAGTGTGAAACCGTACACGTATCTTGCTCTATAATAGGTCCGGCGTCTAATTCTTCAGTAACGTAATGGCTGGTGGCCCCAATGATCTTCACGCCTCTTTCAAAAGCAGCATGATAGGGTCTTGCACCGGCAAATGCAGGAAGAAAGGAATGATGTATATTAATTATTTTATTTGGGAATTCATTTATGATTGTTGAGGTTACGATCTGCATGTACCTGGCCAGTACAATAAAATCTGTGTGGTGCTCTTTTAGTAATTGCAATTGTTGTTCCTCGGCTTTATCCTTCGCTCCCTTATTGACCGGAATATGGTAGAAAGGGATATTAAATTGCCCTCCAATATATTTCAGATCCGCATGATTGCTTAAAATAAATGGGATCTCTACATTGAGCTCCCCGGAGTGAAAACGGCTTAGAAGGTCGTACAGGCAGTGGTTGTATTTAGAAACAAAAATGGCCATTCTTGGTTTTTCTACCCCTAGATGCAGACTCCATTCCATCTGATATGGAATCGCTAATTGCTTTGTAAAATCGTCTTTTAAAGAAGCTGCAAATTCGCTGTTACCATTAAATTCACTTTCCAGGCGCATAAAAAAAACGCTCGCCTCCTTATCCACATGTTGATCCAGATAAACGATATTTCCACCTTTGCTGTGGATAAATCCCGTGACGGCACTAATGATGCCCGATTGGTCCGGGCAGTTTATAAGGATGGTCGTTTTCAATTGCATCGATTTAGCTTCGTAAAATTAGTACAATAGTGTCCCCACCCCAACTGTGTAAAGAATTTTATAAAATTCTAATTGTAATCTAATATTTTTTGCATTTATCGTAAATTGCACCCTATAAATTCCCTGTTTATTAATAATGGAGCAAACGAAACCCTACTCACCAAAAAATAAAATTCGAATTGTTACCGCCGCTTCCCTATTTGATGGGCACGATGCTGCTATCAACATCATGCGACGTATTATTCAGTCTACCGGTGTGGAAGTAATTCATTTGGGGCACGACCGCAGTGTGGCCGAAGTAGTGAATTGTGCCATTCAGGAAGATGCCAATGCTATTGCGATGACATCGTATCAGGGTGGACACAATGAATATTTTAAATATATGTACGACCTGCTTCAGGAGAACGGTGCCGGACATATAAAAATATTTGGGGGAGGAGGAGGTGTTATCCTGCCCAAGGAAATAACAGCTTTGAAGGACTATGGTATTACCCGGATCTATTCTCCGGATGATGGCAGGACTATGGGGTTACAGGGAATGATCAATGATTTAGTAAAACAATCAGATTTTCCGGTTCCTCCTTTATCGCTTCCAAAAGGTAAAAAACTAGCCGGTTCTCTCAAGGATAAAGACGTTACCACTATTGCCAGAATGATCAGCCTTGCAGAGAATAAGCATGCTATTTTTGAATCACTTTATAATTCTTTGCCGGCAACCACCAAGAAAGTTCCTGTTCTTGGGATAACGGGTACCGGAGGCGCCGGTAAGTCGAGCCTTGTAGACGAGCTGGTTCGCAGGTTTCTGTTCGATTTTCCTGATAAAACCATTGGGCTTGTATCGGTAGATCCTTCCAAACGGAAGACCGGAGGGGCACTTCTGGGAGATAGGATCCGAATGAACGCTATCAATAATAATCGCGTATACATGAGGTCCCTGGCGACAAGGCAGTCTAATCTCGCACTTTCCAAATATGTAAGTGATGCCTTGAACATCCTAAAATTTTCGGAATATGACCTGCTGATTTTGGAAACCTCGGGAATTGGGCAGTCCGATACCGAGATCATAGAGCACAGCGACGTATCACTGTATGTCATGACCCCTGAATTTGGCGCGGCTACCCAATTAGAAAAAATAGACATGCTCGATTTTGCGGATCTGGTGGCGATCAATAAATTCGATAAACGCGGGGCCCTGGATGCTTTGCGCGATGTTAAAAAACAATATGTTCGCAACAATAATCTTTGGGATGCCGACCCCGAAACCCTCCCCGTTTATGGTACCATAGCATCCCAGTTCAATGATCCAGGGATGAACAAGTTGTACAAGGCGGTTATGGCTAGTTTAAAGACAAAGGCCAAAGCCCCACTTACATCTGATTTTGTGGCCAAGAATGAAGAACCAGAAAATCGGTTTATAATTCCTCCTGCGAGAACACGTTATTTGTCAGAAATTGCAGAAACCAACCGAAAGTATGATCAAATGGCAGTCCTGCAAAGCAAAGTGGCCCAGAGGTTGTATGGGATCTATCAAACCGTAATCTCGATCATTGGTGACGGAGATAAGGCACATGGAACAAATCATGAAGAAAAATATATAACAGCTAAAGGATTGCAGGAAGAAACCCTTCTGGGCGATGCCCCCGCAAAGCAGCATGATTTTATAAAATTATTGATCAAAGAATTCAATAGGATCAAACTAAACCTGGATCCACATTTTTGGCAAATACTCGTTGGCTGGCAAGACAATGTGCAGCTATATAAAGATCCGGTTTATAAATTCAAGGTACGGGATAAGATATTGGAGATCGCTACCCATACAGAGTCGTTATCCCATCTTCAAATCCCAAAAGTTGCCCTGCCAAAGTATAAAGCCTGGGGGGATCTACTTCAATGGTATCTTCAGGAAAATGTCCCCGGAGCTTTTCCTTATACGGCCGGGCTCTATCCGTTTAAAAGGACCGAAGAAGACCCAACGCGTATGTTCGCCGGGGAAGGCGGACCGGAAAGGACTAACCGTCGTTTTCATTATGTGAGTTTGGATATGGAGGCCAAACGCCTGTCAACCGCTTTTGATTCGGTTACTTTATACGGCCATGATCCGGGAAAAAGACCAGATATTTATGGCAAAATTGGCAATGCCGGGGTTTCCATATGCTGTTTGGATGATGCTAAAAAGTTATATTCAGGATTCGATTTATCGAACCCTATGACATCGGTTAGCATGACTATAAATGGTCCGGCGCCCATGTTGCTGGCCTTTTTTATGAATGCCGCTATAGACCAAAATTGCGAAAAGTACATACAGGAAAAAGGACTGGAAAAAGAGGTATCCTTAAAGATAAAGGCGATCTATAAAAAAAGCGGAGGTAAACAACCATCCTATAGCGGAAAACTGCCGAAAGGCAATAACGGTCTTGGACTTTTGTTGCTTGGTGTGACCGGGGATCAGGTGTTGCCACCTAAAGAGTACGAAGCCATTAAAAGAAAAACCTTGCAAGAGGTTAGGGGCACGGTTCAAGCCGATATTCTTAAGGAGGATCAGGCACAGAATACCTGTATTTTTTCTACTGAATTCGCATTACGATTAATGGGCGATGTACAGGAATACTTTATTGAGAATAAGGTGCGTAATTTTTATAGTGTATCTATATCCGGATATCATATTGCAGAGGCAGGCGCCAACCCCATTACGCAGCTGGCCTTTACCTTGTCTAATGGTTTTACCTATGTAGAGTATTACCTGAGCCGGGGCATGGATATTAACAAATTCGGGCCCAATTTATCATTCTTCTTTTCGAATGGAATAGATCCCGAATACGCCGTTATTGGCCGGGTGGCCAGAAGAATCTGGGCCAAGGCCATGAAGGAAAAATACGGTGCAGATCCCAGGGCACAAATGCTGAAGTATCATATACAAACATCGGGCCGCAGCCTGCATGCCCAGGAGATCGATTTTAATGATATCAGAACCACATTGCAAGCCTTATATGCTATTTATGACAACTGCAATTCGCTCCATACCAATGCCTATGATGAAGCCATAACTACACCTACCGAAGAATCGGTCCGCAGGGCCATGGCCATACAGCTTATCATCAATAAAGAACTTGGACTGGCGAAAAATGAGAACCCGTTGCAAGGATCATTTATTATTGAAGAACTTACGGATCTGGTGGAAGAGGCCGTATTACTCGAATTCGACAGAATTACCGAACGTGGTGGTGTTCTGGGTGCCATGGAAACCATGTACCAACGTTCAAAGATCCAGGAAGAGAGCCTTTACTACGAAACCCTGAAACACAATGGGGAATATCCTATCATTGGGGTGAATACCTTTTTAAGTTCCAAGGGATCCCCAACCATACTTCCTGTGGAAGTAATAAGGGCGACGGAAGCGGAAAAGCAGGTGCAATTGGAAACAGCTCAAAACTTAAAAAAGCGGCATGATGATAAAGCCCAAATAGGCTTACAGGGATTACGGGAATGTGCCATACATAATGAGAATATTTTTGAGAAGTTGATGGAAGTCTCGAAATATTGTTCCCTTGGGCAAATTACTCAGTCGCTCTTTGAAGTAGGAGGGCAGTATCGCCGCAATATGTAGTAGTACTTTCTTTCTTTGTAGAAGATAAAAAAGGGAAATATATTAACTAAGGTAATCGTTAAAATTCCAGGTCTCTGAAGTGCGCCCGTAATTCTGCATAGATTTACGCCATTTCTTAAAGAATCTTCTAAAAATTCGGATTTCTCTTCGAAGCAGATTTAAGTACTCTTTTTCCCGCACACCATGGTGTTCCAGGCCGTTGATATAAGAATTGATATTTCGTATCATAATGCCAATAAAAGTGGCACTTTTCATTCTATCGGTCATAGAATCCGAAGTTTCGGCACGAGCAATTTGTTGTGGAATTAAAATAGCATCCGTAATTAGGGAGTCAGCAATATGATCTCGTAAACTCTCAGATTGGTAAAGTGTAAGCATATTTTTGTTGTAGGAAACGAACGAAGCCAGCTCCTTGCTTACAGTGCATAATTCCAATGCTTTCTTGTAGACCGGTAAAGATCCTAGGTTATTATAGGGCATTTCTCTTTTTCAGCAAATAATATACTTAAAATTACGTGCTATTTTTATAGAATTGCTTTATATTTTAAAGCAAATACGTATATTAGCTTAACAAACAAAGTATTTAATAGTTAAAAAATTTGAAAACCGCTATAGATCATCTTAACTGGGGAATATTGCAATCGCTGCAGCACAATGCGCGTGAATCTTTTGCCAGTATTGGAAGGAAAGTAGGCCTTACCCCACCCGCTGTTGCAGAACGGGTAAAGAAAATGGAAGACATGGGAATTATAGAGGGATACAACGCCCGTGTTTCCCATGCCATGGCGGGGTATCAATTAAAAGCTATAATCACTTTGAAGGCCTTTATGGGAAAGTTAAAACCATTTCTTGAAATGGTTGTTTTGTTAGATGAGGTTGTTAATTGTTATCGTATCACTGGTAATGAAAATATTATTATGGAAGTCGTATTACGTGATCAATTTCATCTGGAAAAATTCATTGACACCCTTATCCTCTATGGTGAGACAAGGACCCATATCATTTTATCTGATGTGGTTGCAGATGCACCGATTAAAAAACGTAAAGGATAAAATAAATACTTACTTTAGTTATAGATAGTTTTGTACAAAAAAGAGAGGCCTATTCTTGGATTTTATATTGCGTGATTTTTAAAATCAATTTGTCATACTAAAATGCATCATGCGTAGTTATAATTGAAACGGATTCTCAATTTTGGCCAGATTTTTGAGGAAACAATTTCTATGAAAAAAAGATTAATTCTTCTCATATTTTTATTGGTTGGTGCATTTTATCATGTTAAGTCCCAGGAGTTCGTTCTAAAAAAAGGGGTGGTGCAGGATTCTGTACGCATAAATGATTCTATTCCAGAGAGCTATGCCGTTTATCTTCCTTCTAAATATGATCCAGGCAAGGAATGGCCCATTTTATTTGCTATGGATATGCAGGGTAGGGGAAAGCAAGTAGTACATATGTTTCAGGAGGCTGCAGAAGAACAGGGATATATTGTAACCGGATCTAATAATATTCATGACAGTCTTTCCATTGCCCAAAATATTACGGTAGTAAGTCGAATGTTCAATTCTGCCTTTTCATTATTCAGCATAAACAAGGGGCGTGCCTATACAGCTGGTTTTTCGAACGGCGCTAAGTTAGCATCACTAATACCATCGCTTATAAGGCCTGTTGAAGGGGTTTTGTCTTTTGGTTCCACAATTCCATATATAGAGTTATTAGATCGGAAAAACCCCTTTCTATTTATCGGAATTGTGGGAAGATCAGATTTTAACTATCTGGAGATGCTCGATGCAAAAAATAAAAGTTTTAGTACCCAGAAATACTTAGACAGAGACAGAATACTTACTGATAATTTTTTATTGTCATTTGAAGGAGAGCACGAATGGCCGGATAAGCGCTATTTCCAAAAAGGATTGGAAATATTTACTTTAAAGGCTATGCAGAAAGGAACTATCCAAAAAGATTCGGCCTATATTACTAAAATATACAATATAGAATTTTCTGAACTTAATGACTATGTCATCAATAATGACATGGCTGCGGCCGTAAATTTAGCTGATGAGATGCTTACAAAATTTAAGGGTTTGGTTGATTTGAATCAACTTAAAAAACGTACGAAAGCACTCAAAAAAGATAAATCATATAATCTTCAGAATCGGAAAGAACGCAAATTTTTTCAAAAAGAATATTTCATAAGGAAAGATTATGATTATAATCTTAACGATGATGTACTTACTCTGAATTATAATAATTTAGGATGGTGGAATTATCAGATGGGTGAAATTAAAAAACAAATTGCCAGCCCAGATCCATTGGAAAAAGAGATGGGGAAGCGATTGTTGGGATATCTAAACGCACTTATTGAGGATAATATTAATCTGGAGCTTGCCCAAAACCCGTTAAATGATGAAGCCCTTAGTTTTCTCTGGATGGTCAAGACCATAACAGCACCTAAAGAGTTTTCCAATTATTTAAAAATAATATCAGATAGTGCTAAATACGAAGACTTTGGAACGGCTTTGTTTTATTTGGAAGAACTCTTAAAAAATGGGTATGAGAATAAAACAGAATTATACCTTTTAGAACATACTGCTTTACTCAGGATTACACCAGAGTTTAATGAAATAATCGATAAATATCTAAAAGACGCCCGATACGATCTTATTGAAGAATAAGGGAAGGTACCTTACTTGCATCCCAATCAATGACCAGCCCCTTTGCTATGGAAACAGCTATTTCCTTGCCATACAAATATTCACATAAATATAGTGCTGCATCAAAACTCCTGGCACCTCCTGCGGATGTGATATACTTGCCATCATGAACAAATAATACACTATCCTGAACCTTTAGATGAGGGAACATTTTTTTATAGGTGTTGATATCGCTTGGAAAGGTTGTAGAAACCACAGAATCTAACAAACCGGCCTTCGCAAGCACAAATGCGCCATCGCAGTGAGAGGTAATAAATAGCGCTTTTGCCGCTATATTTTTTACAAAATTAAGCATTACTGTATCCTTTAAATCGGTGTCGAGGTGATGTTCCGCACTTGGAACCACCAATATATCGATGGGCGGGAGAGAGTCACGGGTATAGTCAAAATCGGGAAGGATACGTATCCCTTCAAAGGTGCGAACCGGGTTTAGGGTATTGGCCACCGTAAACGTGTTCATCGCTTTTATGCCCGCTCTGTACTGCGTATGTTGAAAAATGTCATACGGAGCGGTGTACTCGGTATTGTAGGTCCCTTCCATGATCAAAAAAGCCACGTTGTATCTATCCGACTCCAAAATTTGATCAGGA
>CALZFZ010000014.1 GCA_945786965.1 uncultured Muriicola sp.
AAGAATTCGGTAATATCTCCCCTGGCATCGGCCAATTCCTTTTGCCCTTCCACAAAATCTTTTATCCCGTTCAATAGTTCTTCTATGTTTTCCATCCGGGCAATACCTTCGGGTGTACCATCTTTTTTAAACTCTAAAAGGATCCCTGTTTTCTTAGCCACATGTTCTGCCAGGGTAAAGGCATCGGCTCCTTCGTTCATGATCTGAAAACTTTTGATCATGGTCACAAAATCTTCCAGCTTTCGCCGCGTACCTGAATTAATTTTTAGGTCTATCTTATCCAGGTTTTCTATCACTTCAAAAATAGACCTCCCATAATGATTGGCAGCTACCGTTAGCTTGTCGATTGTGGTCTGACCTATCCCACGGGTCGGAAAGTTAATGATTCGCTTCAGGGCTTCTTCATCTTTAGGATTGATCACCAGCCGTAAATAAGAAAGCACATCCTTGATCTCCTTGCGTTGGTAAAAGGAAAGGCCACCGTAAATCCTATAAGGGATGTCCTTTTTTCTCAGCGCATCCTCTATGGAACGCGATTGGGAGTTTGTGCGATACAAAACGGCAAAATATCCGTTGGGAAGTTGCTTTTGCATCTTATTCTCGAAAATAGAACCGGCAACGAAGCGGCCCTCTTCGGCATCCGTAATACTGCGATGCAACTTTATTTTAGTGCCCTCGTCATTGGCTGTCCAAACAACCTTTTTGAGCTGGTTTTTATTCTTGGCAATAATTGCGTTGGCCGCATTTACAATGTTCTTGGTGGAGCGGTAGTTCTGCTCAAGCCGGTACACGGCTACATCATCATAATCGCGCTGAAAATTAAGGATATTGGTAATGTTTGCACCTCTAAATGAATAGATGCTTTGGGCGTCGTCACCAACAACGCAAATATTCTGATAGCGATCTGAAAGTGCTTTTACGATCAGGTATTGAGAATGATTCGTATCCTGATACTCATCGACCAGGATATAGCGAAAACGATCCTGGTATTTCATAAGCACATCGGGAAAACGAGTGAGCAGTTCATTGGTCCTAAGCAGCAGGTCATCAAAGTCCATGGCCCCTGCCTTAAAGCAGCGGTCTACATAGTTCTGATAAATATCGCCCAAGCGAGGCCTTTTGGCCATGGCGTCTGCTTCTACCAATTCCGGATTTTGAAAATAGGCTTTTACAGTAATCAGGCTGTTCTTGTACGACGAGATCCTGTTCTGTATCTGTTTATATTTATAAATATCCTTGTCCAGCCCCATCTCTTTAATAATGGATGCGATTAACCGCTGGGAATCCTGGGTGTCATAGATCGTAAAATTACTGGGATACCCAAGTTTATCACCATCATAACGAAGTAGTCTGGCAAATACAGAATGAAAGGTACCCATCCAAAGGTTTTTGGTTTCGGATGTGCCTACAATGTCGGCTATTCGCTTCTTCATCTCCCGGGCCGCCTTGTTTGTAAATGTCAAAGCAAGAATATTGAAGGCATCCACGCCCTGGTCCATCAAGTGGGCAATGCGGTAGGTCAATACCCTTGTCTTTCCAGATCCTGCCCCCGCTATCACCATTAAGGGCCCGTCTTTATGAAGTACGGGTGCCTTTTGGGCTTCATTCAATTCGTCCAAAAATGGTTTCAATTGCTCTTGATTTTGAGACGTGAAGTTAGCCATAATTCGGCGTATGCTAAAATGCACTTTTATAAATTATAAACAATAAACCGCTATATGAGGCAATTTGAATATATTTAGGTCCTATTACATTATATGGCCTTAAAACGATTTTTTTTATTTACTGTCCTAAGCCTTTTTTATTTGGTTGTTTCCTGGTCTCAATCCAAGGAAGCAGGACCCATTATAGTAGATTTTGGCAAGGTATGGGGCATTGAGAACCCGGATTACAAAACCAGGATAAACCAGCCCCTTAAAGTTGTCTTTGATATTATGAACAGTCCGGATTCTGATGAAGTAATGAATGCCAGCATTGAAACGGCAGCTCGGTTTTTAAACATGCATGCACAGGCGGGTGTACCGAAGGAAAACCTTAAAGCCGTAATGGTCGTGCATAACAAGGCCTCTAAAGATATTATTACCAATGCGGCATACCAAAAACGATTTGGAAAAGACAATCCAAACGAGCCTTTAATACAAGCCTTATTGAAAGCCGGGGTCGAAATAATATTTTGTGGTCAATCATCTTTATCTCGTGATTTTCCCAGGGAGGAAACCATAAAAGGGGTTCAATTGGGATTATCGGCTATGACGGCACTTATTCAATTACAAAATGAAGGATATCAACTCATTAAATTTTAAATTATAATTATGAATAAAATAATACTTACAGGATTATTTTTAGTGTCGACCTTTTGTATGGCACAGGGACCTAATATGGAGGATGCGTATAAGAATGTAGAAAAAAAGGTGATTGAATGGCGCAGGGACATCCATCAGAATCCGGAACTTTCCAATCGTGAATTTAAGACAGCTGCCAAAATTGCAGCTCATTTAAAGTCACTGGGGATCGATGTGCAAACCGGGGTGGCCCATACAGGGGTAGTTGGGGTCCTAAAAGGGAACAGTCCGGGTAAAACAGTGGCCCTTCGTGCCGATATCGATGCTTTACCTGTGTATGAACGTAACGATCTGCCGTATAAATCGAATGTTACCTCCGAATTCCTTGGTGAAAAGGTGGGTGTTATGCACGCATGCGGTCATGATACCCATACAGCGATCCTGATGGGTGTGGCCGAAGTTTTGGCCAAAAACAAGGATAAAATTAAAGGGAATGTCAAATTTATTTTCCAACCGGCCGAAGAAGGGCCTCCTCCGGGAGAAGAGGGCGGGGCTCTCCTTATGGTTAAAGAAGGAGTTTTAAAAAACCCGGATGTGGATGCCATTTTTGGTCTTCATATTAATTCCCAGACACCGGTAGGAGTCATCCGGTATAAATCAGGCGGGGCGATGGCAGCAGCGCAAAGTTTTACGATCAATGTAAAAGGAAAACAAAGCCATGGGTCACAACCCTGGGCAGGGGTAGATCCTATTTTAATAAGTGCTAAGATCATCGATGGACTTCAAACCATCATTAGCAGGGAAACCGAGCTCACCCAGGAAGCTGCTGTAATAACCGTTGGAAAGATAAAAAGCGGTGTTCGTTTTAACATTATCCCGGAGAGTGCAGAAATGATAGGTACCATCCGAACACTGGATTATGATATGAAAGCAAAACTCAATAAAAGGATGGAAGAAATGGTCCCGATGATCGCCAAGGCATATGGTGGAGAAGCTACCATCGAGATCAGGGATGCAACTGATATTACCTATAACAATCCTGAATTGGTTACAGCTATGCTCCCTACACTCCAGCGCGTCGCGGGAGAAAGCAACACACAAACTCAAAAGGCGATAACAGGAGCAGAAGATTTCTCGTATTTTCAAAGAGAAGTACCAGGATTTTTCTTTTTCCTGGGTGGGATGACTCCAGGTAATACAGAATCTTTTCCACACCACACACCCGATTTCTTGATAGACGATAGTGGTTTGTTATTGGGAGTCAGGGCTTTAACGGAAATGAGCCTGGATTATTTGAACAGATCGTAACCTATTAAACTGTATTTAAGATTCAAAAAAATAATACGATGAAACTAAAATTGAGATCGAAATTGCGAGATAAAATTCTTTTATTGCTGATGGTTTTAGGTATGATTTTGGGGACACAGGCACAAAAGAAAAAGGATTTACTACTCAAGGTATCCGAGTTACAAGAACAACTAACTGCAACAAAGTCATCACTTACCGATAGCCAGCGAGAAGCTGCTCAATACAAGGCTCAAACGGAATCAGTTAATTTTCAATTGGATGAATTGAAAGCCACCAATGCTTCGCTCTTAGAAAACTTAAATAGTTTTACAGAACTTTCCACCAAGAAAACAGATAACATTGGTAAAACGCTCGAAAGTTTGCGTGCCAAGGA
>CALZFZ010000015.1 GCA_945786965.1 uncultured Muriicola sp.
GAGAGCCGATATGAGATATGGTAAAATCATGGTCTGTAACTGCATCTCCTTGATATTTGGTATCATATCCGTTGGTAATTACCAAAATGGGTTTTTGTGTTATTTGGGCAAATTCATTTTTGGTGGTGTTGCTTGTCACCACGATCTTATCGGCCGAAGTTAGTACCAGCTGTTCCAAGGTCTTGTGTTTTTCCTGAGAACGTTTAGTGAGGCGCAATTCTTTGTGATAGCCAATGGAGGTCCAGGGATCCCGAAAATCGGCTATCCATGGAATATCAAGATGCTTTTTCAGACCAAGACCAATTAAGTGCATGCTGTGTGGGGGGCCAGTTGTAATAACCGTGTCTATTTTCTCCTGCCGAATAATCTCGGTTAAAAAGTCGACCGAAGGTTTTACCCAATATTTACGGGCATCCGGAATAAACAGATTCCCTCTGATCCATAACAATATTTTTTCTAATACCGATTGTTTCTTGGTTCGAATGATCCCTGAGCTTATCCGTTTCGTTTTGGATCCAGATAAAACAGCTGCGAATTTATAGGGCTCAGCTATGGGCTTCCTGTAGATCTTGATACCCTTGGGAACTTCTTTTAAAAGAGACTCATCAGTAATTGGGTAGTGCGGATTTTCGGGAATATAAAGTATTGGTTCTACATTAAAATCAGGTAAATACGTTGCAAATTTTAACCATCGCTGAACTCCGGGCCCTCCTGCCGGAGGCCAGTAATAGGTAACGATGAGCACCTTTTTCATGCTTTCATTTTCTTTTCTTTGGATTTCCATATTGAAAAGATACTTCCCCCGACCAAAATTAATAGCAAAAGAATTGAACTGGCCAGGGATATGGTACTTCCTTGCTGAATGACCTTTGGTTCAAATTTAAATTCTACCGTATGCTCTCCGGCAGGTATCCGTAACGCACGCAGTCCATAGTTCACCCTGAAATACGGAACAGATTGACCATCTACAAACGCCTGCCATCCTTTGGGGTAATACAGCTCCGAAAATACCACTACGCCTTCGTGTGCATTGGTTGTCTTATACGTTAGCATGTTAGGCTGATAGTTCGTGAGCGATACTATCGATGTTGAATCTTTTTGGAACCTAAATTGAGTGATCAACGGAAAATCATTGGTATTTACCACCGCTTGATTTTTCAGATCCAGGCTATCCAGGGACGTAATTTCCTCATTGGCAGATCGTACTGGCAGCATTAATTCTACAAACCATGCATTTCCGTAAGCCTCCGGATTGATCGATGCAATACGTCTCCCCTCTTCATCTTGCTGTAATACATACTTCACATTTAACATATTCAGCACCTCCCTGTTATTTTCATAAATGTGAAAATCGAACAGGTCCTGGATCATTGCCGGTTTCGCTGCGTGATAACCTCCGATAGATTTATGAAAATAAGACGTTCGGGCCCCGTTAAGACCTTCTGAAGTATCATATACCCTGTAGATCCCGGTATCTTCCTTAATCTGTTTATCTACAGCAGTTTCCTGAAATGGTTCATTCATCGACCTTCTGCTGACAAAATCGTCCTTGTTCACATACCGCAAATTAATCCCTATAAGATCAAAGCAAATGAATACTCCTACAAGCACAATGAGTATGTTCTGCTTGAGTTTTCCTTTGAGAAATAACCATAATGCTACCGCAGTTAAACTAACATACACAATTGACCTAAGGGTGTCATTGATGTATACTGCTTCCCGGTCTCTTTGGATCATTGCCATGAGCTCATCCCCAAAATAACGCTGATAAGTGGCATCATTCAACGCTGTGAAATCAAATAATCCTTTTATTAAAAAAATTGAAATGCCTAAACCTAATACTATTAAAAATGAAGCTTTTAGAGCATTTAATTTCAATGATTTATTTACCTTGATTTTCAACAAGTCTCTCAACGCTAAAATAGCCAGGATCGGCATGCATAGTTCCAGAATGATTTGTATGGAAGAAACTGCCCTGAATCTGTTGTAAAGCGGAAAGTAATCGATCATGAGATCTGTTAATATTCCAAAATTCTTACCCCATGATAAAATCAGCGCCAGCAAGGTTCCGCCAAGAAGCCACCATTTGGCACTACCTTTTACCAGGAATATTCCAAGGATAAAAAGGAAAAATATAACTGCCCCAACGTAGGCCGGTGCGGCCACAATAGGTTGTTTACCCCAATATAATGGAAGTCCACTGGAAAATTCTAACGCTTTAGCCCTTGAAAGCCCCTGATCTGTTAGAAATTCGTATGTTTTGGAGTCTTGTCCCAGGTCTTCATTATTAGAACCCCCGAAAAGGCGTGGCACAAAAAGATTAAGAGATTCTGCCAGCCCGTAGCTGTATTGGGTTATATAGTCCTTATCCAGGCCCTCAAGCTGTTGCTTTGGTGTTCCGTCCGGATTTATGGTGAGTTCCGATTTCCCGCGTGTACTCCAGTCTGCATACTCTTTGGTAGCCATTATGGCGGTTGCATTCGCCGAAACACCGAGGATTACGGCAAGTAAAAGCAATCCAACTGAGCTAAAATAATGCTTCAGTTTTCCCTTTTTAATGGCGTCAATTAGAAACACCACACCCAATACGAGCACCAACAGCATAAAGTAATAGGTCATTTGGTAGTGGTTCGCATTTACTTCGAGAGCCATCGCCAAAGCTGTTAGGATAAAGCCCCAAAAATATTGCTTCCTGAACGTTAGGAGTATTCCGCCTAAAATCATTGGTAAATAGGCTATGGCATGCGCTTTTGCATTGTGTCCTACCCCTAAAATGATCACTAAATAGGTAGAAAATCCAAAGGCCAAAGCCCCTAAAACAGCTAGTTTGTAGTCTACTTTCATACAACAAAGCAGCATATAAAAGCCAAGAAAATACAAGAACAAATAATCAGCAGGTCTCGGGAGAAACCTCAGGACCTGATCGAGTTTTTTTATATAATTATGGGGGTAGTTAGCTCCTAATTGGTAGGTTGGCATTCCGCCAAAGGCGCTATTGGTCCAGTAGGGTTCCTTTTCGTTTACGGCCCTGTAGTCGTTTTGCTCCTTGGCCATCCCCGTATATTGAATAATATCTGATTGACGTATTACTTTCCCCTGAAGTACGGGATGGAAATAGGCAAGTGCGGCTGCCACAAAGAATGCGAGTGCAAAAAAATGGATAAATGATGCTTTGATACTACCTTTCATATGGAATTAGGGACTTTAATTACTCGATTTCTTCAAAATCTATATACTCTCCCACATTATTTGAAGCATCCTTTTTTCTGGTTGTATTTTTATCTATCGTAATATCCCCTATCTCCTCATTCTGTTCCTGGGCATTCATATTCATATGGCCGAAAGCCTCTTTAAAATGTCTTTCTGTTCTCCTGGCTGCATAATTAAAGAGTTTAGGGGCGAACCATCTGGCTAATAGTTTTAGCAGGTAGTACACCAGAACTATAATTAAGAGTGTCTTTAAAAAACCCATATTTTCTTTACTAATTATATCAAAAGTACAATTCCAACGTTGTATAAACAGTACAAATGTCTTAAAATATTAATAAAATAGACCTTGATGGAGGCATACTTTCAAATCAGAAATACAAAAATACATATTGCTTTTTTTCTTTTAATGCTCCCTTTAATAGGGTTTTCTCAGTATACGGAGGTTATCAATTCTAACAGGCCCGGTTTGTCTGTCAGTGCGTATGCCCTGGGAAAAGGGGTTATACAAATGGAAATGGGGATGTCGTATGAACAAAGAGAGCATCTTGATCTTTCCCGGGAATCTACCCTTATGGGTGGTGATCTATCCCTGCGTTATGGCCTGCTATTAGAAACCTTAGAGCTAAATTATGAAGGAAGCTATGTGAGCCAGGATATAACCTATACGGGGCTCGGAATTAATGAAACCCGGACCGATTTTTCAAGAAATAGGCTGGGGCTTAAATATCTTATTTATGACCCCTTTAAAAATCCAGAGAGAACTAAACCTAATTTATACAGCTGGAGGGCAAACAATAAATTTCAACTAAAAGATCTTGTTCCTGCCATTTCGGTTTATGCCGGGGCCAGTTTTGTATTAGGAGACAATCCTTTTTATCCGGAAGATCCAATAGTTTCTCCAAGGGCAATGATCGCAACTCAAAGCAGCGTTACCTCCAGGTTGGTTCTAATTACCAATATTATATACGACAAAATAGGAACCGACTTTCCCGAAATGGAATATCTGGTATCTTTATCACATGCTTTAAAAAATCCTAAGTGGAGTGTATTTGTTGAGAATCAAGGCATTAAAAGCGACCGCTATGCGGACATCCTTTTAAGAGGAGGTATTGCCCACCTATTTAGCAAAAACTTTCAAACCGATATAAATTTTGGTGCCAGTTTCAAAAGTACGCCAAGCAGAATTTTTGGAACTCTTGGTTTTTCGTACCGCGTAGACCTTCACCAGGATACCATTAAAGCCATTGATGATCAAAAGGCCGGTCAGAATGGCGGCGGTCCTATTCGGAAAAATGCCATGAAGAAAAAAGATGATGAAACCTTGCCTGGGATCTCCAAGAAAAAAATGCGCAAACTACAAAAAAAGGCCAAGCGTAATAAACAGTTTTAAGACACACCAGCAATTACTTATCACATACGGCTTCTCAATCCTTGATATAAATTGATAAACAAGTTTTATACTGTTATCAATAATCCCTAATATTGACCATACAAATTACAACGTATGGTATCCCTGAAACAAGCCACCAAGAAGGCCGATCTTAAAAAATTTGTAAAATTCCCTTTTACCCTGTATAAGAATTCACCTTATTGGGTACCTCCATTGATAAACGATGAACTGGATACTTTTGATAAAACCAAAAATCCGGTATTTGAAAATTCAGATGCATGGTTCTACCTTGCCTATAAAGATGGGAAGTTAGTGGGCCGGGTGGTAGCCATCATCAACTGGATAGAGGTAAACCAACAAAAACTGAAAAAAATGCGGTTTGGCTGGTTCGATTTTATTGATGACCCGGAGGTATCCAGGGTTCTTTTGGACAAAGTAGCGGAAATTGGCAAAGAACATCAAATGGAATTTATTGAAGGTCCTGTCGGGTTTTCAAACCTCGACAAGGTTGGTGTTCTCGTGGAAGGGTTCGATCATATTGGAACTATGATCACCTGGTACAATCATCCCTATTACAAAGTACATTACGAGCAACTGGGTTTTAAAAAGGAAAAGGAATACATGGAAAATAAGTTTCCAAACAGCAATGTAGATCCAAAATTGTTTATTAGAGTCCAAGCGTTGATAAAACAACGGTACAATCTTCGGGAAATCAACTTTAAAAAGACATCTGAAATTATGCCTTGGGCAGATAAAATGTTCGATCTTTTCAATGAGAGTTATGCCAGGTTATCATCTTTTGTCCCGATTACAGAAGTTCAAAAAGACTATTTCAAAAAGAAATATATTAGTTTTATCAATCCCGAGTATATAAAATTCATTGTGGATGGCTCGGATAAATTGATCGCTTTTGCGATAGTTATGCCTTCATTCTCTGAAGCAATGCAGAAGACAAAAGGAAAACTTTTCCCTTTTGGGATTTTTCATCTTCTTCGTGCCAAAAAACATAGTAAAGACGTTATTTTCTATTTAATAGGAATACATCCCGAATATCAAAACAAGGGCGTTACATCCATCATTTTTAATGAGTACTACGAAACATTTAAGGAGAAGGGTATACTTAACTGCTACAGAACTCCTGAATTGGAGGAGAATGTTGCCATTCGGCAAATGTGGAAGCACTTTAATCCTGTAATCTATAAAAGGCGAAGGACGTACAAAAAGTTGTTGCAATCCTAGACCTAATAGAAAATATTGTAATAAGTATTATTCTCCCATGGCCGCAGCTACGGCAGCTGACAGTCTTTTGTAGGTGCCATTTTGAAGACGTTCGCGTATAGCTGAAAATGCTTCCAGAGTCTCGGAAATATCTTCCATTGTGTGCGTGGAGGTTGGAATCATTCTCAAGAGGATAAGTCCCTTTGGTATCACCGGATAGACCACAATAGAACAAAAGATATGGTAGTTTTCCCGTAAATCCTTAACCAGGGCCATAGCCTCCGGAATACTACCGTTTAAGTAAACGGGAGTAACACAACTGGTCGTAGTCCCTATATCAAAGCCACGTTCTTTTAGGCCATCTTGCAATGCATTAACATTTTCCCAGAGTTTTGCCTTTAATTCTGGCATGGTCCTAAGCATATCCAAACGTTTCAACGCACCCTTGACGTAAATCATTGGCAACGATTTCGCAAACATTTGTGAGCGTAGATTATATTTTAAGTAGTCTATAATTTCTTTGTCTGCAGCTAAAAATGCGCCAATACCAGCCATAGATTTTGCAAAAGTGGCAAAATACACATCGATATCTTCCTGAACGCCTTGTTCTTCTCCAGCGCCCGCACCAGTTTTTCCGAGGGTTCCAAAACCATGCGCATCATCGACCAAAAATCTAAACTGAAATTTCTTCTTTAGTTCAACGATTTCCTTTAGTTTTCCTTGCTCACCACGCATGCCAAATACCCCTTCAGAAATAACCAGAATGCCGCCTCCGGTCTGCTCGGCCATTTTGGTGGCACGTTCCAGATTCTTTTCAAGGCTTTCAATGTCGTTATGCTTAAAGGTAAAACGCTTACCCATATGCAAACGTACCCCATCTATAATACAGGCATGGGAATCCACATCATAAACGATAATATCGTCTTTTGAGACCAAGGCATCAATTGCCGACATAATTCCCTGGTATCCAAAATTTAAAAGGTAGGAAGCTTCCTTGTTTACAAAGGTCGCCAGTTCTTTTTCCAATTGTTCGTGGTATTCAGTATGACCACTCATCATCCTGGCTCCCATGGGATATGCAGCCCCATGTTCCAGGGCGGCTTCACCATCTACCTTTTTTATTTCCGGTAGGTTGGCCAATCCCAGATAATCATTTATACTCCAGGTAATTACTTCCTTTCCCTGAAACTTCATCCTGTTAGAAATAGGACCTTCGAGTTTAGGAAATACAAAATACCCTTCTGCTTGTGATGCCCACTTGCCTAAAGGGCCTTTATTCTCCGTAATTCTGTCAAATAAATCTCTCATTTAACCGTGTTTGGTTTGATGCAAAACTATGGATTTTTGCGCACGAATCATAAATTAATTTTAGGGAACAAAAAAGGCAACGAAATTAAACCCCCGTTGCCTTTAGATTATATTAAATGTTGTTTATCTAATGACTTCTATTTTTTGTTCTTCTACCACCTTTTGGGTATCCAGAAAACCTTGTGCTTCCATCCATTGATCACTATAGACTTTACTCATGTACCTGGAACCATGATCCGGAAAAATAACAACCACATTGCTATTTTCATTGAATTCTCCCGAGGCATCTAATTGTTTTACGGCCTGTATGGCTGCTCCACTGGTATAGCCAACAAAAATACCTTCCGATCGGGATATTTCACGGGCCATATGAGCACTTTCTTCATCTGTGACCTTAATAAACTCATCTATTATGGCAAAATCAGTTGCATTTGGTATCAGGTTCTTACCCAGTCCTTCAATTCGGTATGGATACATTTCATTAGCATCTATTTTACCTGTTTCGTGATATTTTTTAATCACAGACCCATATGCGTCAACGCCAATTACGCGTACATTAGGATTTTGTTCCTTTAGATAACGTGCCGCACCCGATATAGTACCTCCAGTTCCACTACAAGCGATCAAATGCGTGATCTGACCATTGGTCTGATTCCATATTTCAGGTCCGGTAGTTTTGTAATGGGCATCAATATTTAATTCGTTAAAATACTGATTGATATAAATAGAGTCTTCCGTTTCTTCGTGCAGGCGTTTAGCCACTTCATAGTACGATCTAGGATCATCTGCACTTACATGTGCCGGACAAACGTATACTTTGGCGCCCATAGAGCGAAGCATATCTATTTTGTCCTTGGAAGATTTAGAACTTACTGCAAGAATACAATCATACCCTTTAACGATACTAACCATGGCTATGCTAAAGCCGGTATTGCCGGAAGTTGTCTCTATGATCGTACTTCCTTTGGTTAAAATCCCTTTGCGCTCTGCTTCCTCAATAATATAAGCTGCTATTCTGTCCTTGGACGAATGTCCCGGGTTAAATGCTTCGATCTTCGCATAAAAGTTTCCCTTTAAGTCTTCAGTAACCTTGTTCAACTTAACTAAAGGAGTATTACCAATAAGATCGAGGATATTGTTGTATGCGTTTATTGTCTTGTTCATACGGTTTGGTTATTGATCCATGTACTGGGGTAAACATGATTCGAGGGCAAAAATAATACTTTTTTTTTATTATCGGATTTTTCCTTCCAAATCCAACAAAAATGCATACTCTTTGGCCGTTTCCCGAAGGGCTTCAAAACGCCCGGATGCACCACCGTGGCCCGCATCCATATTGGTGTCTAAAAATAACAAGTTATCATCTGTTTTATATTCCCTCAGCTTAGCAACCCATTTAGCCGGCTCCCAATATTGTACCTGAGAGTCATGCAGCCCCGTGGTAACATACATATTTGGATACCCCTGGGCCTTCACATTGTCGTATGGTGAATAGGAAAGCATATAATCGTAATATTCCTTATCATTCGGATTGCCCCATTCATCATATTCTCCGGTTGTTAGCGGAATAGTATCATCTAACATGGTCGTTATAACATCTACGAAAGGAACGGCCGCAATAACACCATTATACAGTTCAGGAGCCATATTGACCACAGCACCCATAAGCAAACCGCCTGCAGACCCGCCCCATGCATAAAGATGCTCTGAGGACGTATAATTTTTTTCGATCAAAAATTTGGAACAATCAATAAAATCAGTAAAAGTATTTTTCTTGTTTAGTAGTTTTCCATCTTCGTACCAGGGCCTTCCCAGGTACTCACCTCCCCTGATGTGGGCAATGGCATAAACAAATCCCCGGTCCAAAAGGCTCAACCTCGTGGTAGAAAAGTAAGGGTCTATAGTAGCTCCATACGATCCGTAGGAATACTGGAGAAGTGGAGTTGCATTAGTGAGCTTTGTGTCTTTGTGGTACACTAATGAAATAGGTACCATAGCACCATCTCTGGCTGTTGCCCAAACACGTTCCGAGCGATAATTTTCTTTATTAAAAGTACCCCCCAGCACCTCCTGTTCTTTCATAATAACTTTTTCACGCGTCCTCATATTCAAATCGATTATGGAATAGGGGGCCGTCATCGCATTATAGATAAACCTGAAGGTTTCCGTGTCATAATCCAAATTTACATAGGGATACGCTACATAGGTCTCAGTATCAAAGGGCCAATAATAGGAATCTTTCCCATCCCAGCGTGTGATCTTAATTTTGTTCAATCCATTATCCCGCTCGGCGATCACCAGATAATCTTTAAAAATCTCAATATCCTCCAAGAGAACATGATCCCTGTGGGCTATATTATCAACCCAATGATCAGAAGTGGTGGCATCTTCAGAGGTTTTCATTAATTTAAAATTAGTTGCACCATCTTTATTCGTCAGGATATAAAAATCATTCCCAAAATGATGGATAGAATATTCCAAACCGCGTTCCCGGGAAGAGAAGATCTTAAAAGAACCATTTGGGTCATCTGCATTCAGGATACGGTATTCAGAGGTCAGGGTACTTACAGAGCCAATAATGATATATTTCTTCGATTTGGATTTAAATACATAAGAATTATAGGTTTCATCAGTTTCATGAAACACCAGCTGGTCCTCATCCGATGAAGTGCCTAAAATATGTTTGTATATTTTATCTGAACGAAGTGTTACAGGATCTTTCTTGGTGTAGAAGAGCGTTTTGTTGTCATTGGCCCAAACAGAGCCTCCAGTGGTATTATCGATCTTATCGGCATATAATTCCCCTGATTTGAGATTTTTGATCTGAATATGATACTGCCTTCTTGAAATGGTGTCTGTTCCAAATGCAGCTATCGTATTATCCGGACTAATGGATATTCCGTTCAAATTATAAAATTCGTGTCCCTCGGCAAGCTCATTGCAATTGAATAACACTTCTTCTTCGGCCTCTAAATTTTCTTTCTTCCTGGAATAAATAGGATATTCCTTCCCGGTTTCATAACGAGTACTATACCAGTAACCATTTCTTTTATAAGGCAAAGAGGAATCATCTTCTTTGATCCTCGATTTCATCTCCAAAAATAGCTCTTCCTGGAAGTCTTTCGTATGACCGGTTAAGGCATTGTAATACTCATTCTCCCGTTCCAGATAGTCAATCACATCAGGGTTTTCCCGATCGTTTAACCAGTAGTAATTATCTACACGAACATCTCCGTGTATTTCCAGTTCTTTAGGAGTTTTCTTGGCAATTGGAGTACTTACAGCGATCATTTCTTTTTTTTGGGTTTGGCAAGAAAGGGCAAAAATAGCACTAAATAAAACAACGAAAGTCTTTTTCGATATATGGATCATATTATAAATGTATAAGGGAACAAATTAGTAAATTTGAATAAGTAACACTAATATTTAAAATTATGTTTGGAGATTTAATGGGCATGATGGGTAAACTAAAGGAAACTCAGGCGAAGGTTCAGGCAACTAAGGAGCGGCTAAACTCCGTTATTATCGATGAAAAATCAGCAGACGATCTGCTGACGGTGAGCCTCACTGCCAACCGTGAAATAAAATCCCTAAAAATCGATGATAGCCTCCTGGAGGATAAGGAACAGCTGGAGGACTATCTCATCCTAACCTTAAATAAGGCGATCCAAAAGGCAACAGGCATCAATGAAGCCGAGCTTGCAGCAGTGGCCAAAGAGGGTATGCCTGATATCCCAGGTATGGACACCTTATTTAAATAGATCAGTTGCAGGAATTTTTATTAAATTTAACTGCTAACACCGTGCCGTATGATTGAAATTAAAAAAGAGGGAGATAACACCTACCGATTCTTTGTGAAAACAGGTGATGGCAATGCACTTTTGAACAGCGTTCCATTTTCCAGCAAAGCAGACGCCAATAACACCATAAAGCAGCTTTATCCTCTAATAAAGAAGCAGGCCGTATTTGAAAGAAAAACAGATCACAACGGTAGGTTTCTTTTCACTTTAAAGGACACCAGTGGCAGTATCATAGGAACCAGTCAATCCTATACTTCAGAAGCCGGGATGGAAAATGGTATTAAAAATGTAAAAAGCAGGATCGTCATGCTTTCACAATTAAAGTAGTTCTAATCCTGCCAAGATAGATAAGGTATGCTCATGCATCTCCTGTGAATAATCCATATGAGTTACCATTCTTAATTTCCCCTGCCCCATTCCAATTAACCGGATCCCTTTTTGGGCCAGTTTTTCTACAAATTGATCAGAAGAAAGAAAGGTTTCATGAATTTCAAAAATTACAATATTGGTTTCAGTGGGTTCTACATTCTTTACGAACGATACTTTCTGTAATTGCTGCCCAAGTTCTTTTGCTTTTTTGTGATCTTCTGAAAGTCTGTTTATATGATTATCCAAAGCATAAATCCCGGCCGCAGCAAGATACCCCGCCTGGCGCATTCCCCCACCCAATATTTTTCGTACTCGTATGGCTTTATCAATTGCAATTTTGGTACCCACTAAAACAGATCCTACAGGGCAACCCAGTCCTTTACTTAGGCAAACGCTAATTGTATCGAATAGCTCACCATAGGCTGTTGGGTCTTCTCCCTTCGCAACAAGGGCATTCCAAATCCTGGCTCCGTCTAAATGATATGCCAACCCATGTTTGTTGCACACCGCCCTAATTTCCTGCAACACTGAAAAATCCCAGCAAGCCCCACCCCCTTTATTGGTTGTATTTTCTATGCAAACGAGGGAGGTTAAGGGGCTGTGATAGAAATCTGGAGGATTTATGGAAGCTTCTACCTGGGCCGCGGTCATCATACCCCGGTGGCCATCGACCAATTTACAGCTAACGCCACTATTAAAACTAACACCGCCGCCTTCATAATTATATACATGGGCATATTTATCACAAATAAGCTGATCTCCGGGATTGGTATGCAGTTTAATGGCCGTTTGGTTGGTCATGGTTCCGCTGGGAAAGAACAAAGCCGCTTCCATCCCAAAGAGTCGCGCTACCTTTTCCTCCAAAGCATTAACCGAAGGATCTTCCTTAAAAACATCGTCTCCAACCTCAGCCGACATAATGGCATCTAGCATCCCGGCAGTAGGTTTAGTTACTGTATCGCTAATTAAATTTATTTCCATAACATTCTTCTTATGCTACTAATTGGCACAATCCATACCAATCGGTGAACCATCCGGACTTTTGGGAACCGGTATCACTTTAAACTCATCCCGTTCCTTATTAAAGTGGTCTATTCGCCTTACCATTTCTTTTAGATCGGCCTTCTGCGACGTTACAAATAAAGCTCGTAATTCTTTCAATTTCTCATTCGCTAAAGCATTTACCTGAGGATGGACCCCCTGGTGCGCCGCCAGGTTCATAATATGAAAAAGAACTCTGTAATTTATACTGGTTTGCACCGTAGTCAAATAATCGTTTTTGTGATTTTTCTGGAAGGAGTTCGCCATTAAGCTGTTTATAACCTCCTCCAGACCAATTTGATTCGGATCGAGGCTTTTTTGCTGGATAAGGCGTGAAGCTCTTTCCGGATGCATCAAAAGGCCCAAGGTCATGTCTGCAGCCGTTTCCGGAGCTGAAATAGCGTCAAAACTAACGCCAGTTTTCCCATTAAAAGACTCGCGTGTTCTGTTATACCCTATAGTTCTTGGTGGAAATAAAGATAATTTGTCCTGAGGGATGGCAATTATTGCCGCATTCAGGGTATTTAAGACACTTGTCAATGCCTTGGATTGAATATCCTTCTCTACAACTTTTACGGTTAATTGACCATCACCTTTTACCGAATAATTGTAATCAAGGCCAGCGATACTTTTCACAGCTGCTTCTGTCTGATAGCGATGGAAAAAATAAAGGGGGGCAAACACATCTTCTAAAACGGAATTGGGTTCCCCTCTTCGAACATTATCTATTGAGAAGTTTTCAATAGCCTTTTCGCGAACATCCATCACTCGGTCTAATTCATTACTGGCACTGGTGCGGTTATCCCATAAGTGGCCTAGATAATGGGCACTCCCCATAGGACGGGCATCCCGATCCGAAATATAGCGTAACCCCTCTTTTTTGGCTGTAGCCAAGATTTTATTCAGTTCCTCTTCTTCAAGAGTCCCTTCCGGAAAATCAGAATAGGAATACCCCACTGTTATTTTATCCCATTCTCCTATTCCCGTGTCATAGGCTTCCGAAAAATCAATGTCCCCTTTTGTTATTGTGATATACGGATGTGGATAATCCATGACCGAAGCTCTGCTATTGGTGCTTGCAGCAAAATTATGGGCAAATCCCAATGTATGTCCTATTTCATGAGCAGAGAGCTGTCTGATCCTGGCCAATGAAAGTTCCATCATAGCCTTATCGTTATCATCACGTTCGGCAAACGGTTTATTCATAAGAGCTTGCGCTATCAGAAAATCCTGCCTAATCCTTAGACTCCCCAAGCTTACATGTCCTTTTATGATTTCGCCCGTTCTGGGGTCTTTAATGCTACTGCCATAACTCCAGCCCCTGGTAGATCGGTGCACCCACTGTATAACGTTGTAGCGCACATCCAAAGGATCGGCATCGTCCGGCAACATTTTCAATTGAAAAGCATCTTTATAACCTATAGCTTCAAAAGCCTGGTTCCACCATCGGCCACCTTCTAATAAGGCAGACCTGACCGGCTCCGGCGTACCATTATCCAAATAATACACTATGGGCTCTACCGCCTCACTTATTAGTGCGGTTGGATCTTTTTTTGCCAGCCTGTGTCGCGTAATAAACCGTTTCTGCAAAGATTCCTGTACAGGGGTTGCATAATCATAATAAGAAAACTGATTGGATCCTGAACGCGGATCGAATTTCCTCATGGCATAACCATCATCGGGCAATTGAATAAAGGAATGGTGTTGTGCCACTGTAACGAGTTCCGCATTAGGGGCAACTGATCGTATATTCGCTCCTTTGGGTTCTCCCTTAAAAGTGAGCATTACATCAAATTCAAGGTTTTGGGGAAACCCTTTGGTGCGTTCCAGGTTAAAAGCACTTTTTGTTTTATCCAAACTGTAGGAGCCCTGATTTGTCCGTTTCAAACGTTCCACAACTCCGTGGGCATCCTGCATCAGAAAATCGGTTATGTCTATGGTATACGTGCCCTGGTTTTCTTCCTCGATCTTAAATCCAAAAAGAATCGATTTAGCAAATGCCTGCTCTACTGATTTTTTCTCAAGGATATTATCCGTAAGCGCCCTGAATTTTAAATTAGGTTGTATTAGCAACAATTTATTTCCTGCTTTTTTAAAAAACACAAGTTGTTCATTTCCAAGCTGTCCTCTATCCAAACCTATATCATTACTTCCAATACCGCTACTCAAAGAATACGCATAAAGAAACTCCTTTTCTAGGTCCTTCACATCCAGGTAGATCTTATCGTTCTGGTCATCGTAATAGAAATTATAAAGACCATTAAATTTTTGAAAGTCTTTGCTCTTTTCTGAAAATTGAGCTTGTGCAAAAAAGCAACATAGCCATACGGCAATACATAGTGTGTGTCTCATAGAAATGGATTAGGTCCTAAATTTAGATAAAATCAAATAAAAGACAATTTTAAAACTTTTTATATGCGCAATTATGTTATTATCATTTTCACCTGAATAAACTTTGTACTTTAAAAAAATAGAGGCCTAATTAATATAGAATTGAAGTTTATAATTAAGCTGAAATCAGTTATCTTGAGCCAAAGATTTTAAATATGTCTACCACCGAGAGCAACATCTTTTCTTCCTACCAACGGGATCCTTCATTGTTCGATGAAATCTATGACAAGCAGGGGAATGTTAAAAATGTATATCAGACACTTTTCAAGCTCTATGGAGAACATTCCATCAATGATTACATGCTCTTAAACGAGAAGGCAAAGTCTTCTTTTTTTAACCAGGGTATTACCTTTCAGGTGTATTCGGATAAAGAGATGCAGGAAAAAATATTTCCATTCGATCTTTTCCCAAGGATCATCGATGCCAAAGAATGGGAAATTATTGAAAAAGGGGCCATACAGCGTAGTAAAGCTCTTAATCTTTTCCTTTGGGATATTTATCATGAAAAGAACATCCTGAAACAAGGGGTGGTCCCTGTTGAATTAATAAGTTCTTCTGAAAATTATTTGCATCAAATGATGGATGTGGATCCGCCAGGTGGGATATACAATCATATTTCAGGAACAGATATTATTAAACACAATGATGGCAACTATTATGTATTGGAAGATAATATAAGGTGTCCTTCGGGGGTAAGTTATGTGATTTGCAACAGAACAGCTTTAAAAAGGGCCCTGTTCGGTGTTTTTAATCATTACCAGACACATACAGTTACCAATTATGCAGAAAATCTGTTAGAGCTCCTGGAATCCGTTAAACCTCATGGAGTAGACATCCCGAATACGGTAGTTATAACTCCCGGGATGTACAATTCTGCCTTTTACGAACATTCGTACCTGGCAAAGACCATGGGTGTAGAACTCGTGGAAGGGCGCGATCTTATAGTGGAAAATGATTTTGTGTACATGAAAACCATAAAAGGTCTGGAGAAAGTTGATATCATTTACCGCCGTATTGATGATCAGTTTATGGATCCATTAGAATTCAGAGCCGATTCTTCTTTGGGGGTCCCCGGATTGTTTTCGGCGTACAAAAAAGGCAATGTTACCCTGGCCAATGCACCTGGAACGGGCGTTGCAGATGATAAAGCAGTTTACACCTATATGCCGGAGATCATCAAATATTATTTAGATGAAACCCCTATTTTGAACAATGTGCACACCTATCACTGCAGTCGGCCTAAAGAACTGACTTATGTTTTAGATCACATTAGTGAACTCGTCATTAAACCGGTAGATGAGGCAGGTGGTTATGGTATATCTATTGGAAACAGGCTAAGCAAGAAAGAGATCGAAGAGGTGAAAAAGCAGGTAAAACTGCATCCCCGAAAATATGTAGCCCAACCTATAATGTCATTATCTGTCCATCCTACATACATTGACGATGTCAATTCCTTTGAACAACGCCATATTGACCTAAGGACCTATACAGTCCTTGGCAAGGATAAGGAATTTGTTCTAAAAGGGGGATTAACAAGAGTGGCACTAAAAAAAGGAAATCTTATTGTTAATTCATCCCAGGGGGGTGGTTCCAAGGATACTTGGGTACTTAAAGACTAATTATATATGCTAGCACGCGTAGCCAACAACCTTTTCTGGATGGGTCGGTACATTGAACGCTCAGAACATATTGCGCGTTACATGCACGTGAATTATTTTTCATCACTGGACGCACCTAACGAACTATCCCGTTCAAGACAATTTATGTTGAGATCAATGCTTAGGATGCTCGGTGATCCACCACCTCAGGAAAATGAAGAGTTAAAGGAATCGGACATATTATTCAAATTGGCTTTGGATCCTAATCATCCCTTCTCCATCATCAGCAATGTGCAACATGCCAGGGAAAATGCCAACAGTGCACGTGATCTGATCTCTACAGATCTTTATGAGTCCATCAATAAGTTCTACCATTTTGTTCTTAAATATCCTGTAGACGTATTTTTAAAGAAAGGATTGTATGATTTTTCGGTTAATATTATTGAAATGTCATCCATTCTTAGGGCTCGCATAAGGAGTACTTTATTGCATGACGAGGTTTACGCTATCATCATGTTAGGAGTGAACCTGGAACGCGCCAATCAGCTCATTCGAATTATCAATGCCAAATATTACGATGCTTTAAATGCTCAGGGGGGGTATGACGACAAATTCAGCAAGAGCTTTGAATGGACCACCTTGCTCAAATGTGCAGAAGCGTACGATATGAACCGCCGATTTTATAAAAAAACACCCACCAGTTTAACCACTCTGGAGTTTTTGATATTAAACCCCAATTGTCCAAGGTCATTGATGAACTGCCTTAATCAGGTATATATGCACGTAAGGGTACTCGATAATTCGTTTCGCTATGACAACCATTCAACTGCATTCCTGGTTGGACGCGTAAGGGCCGAATATCAATATAAATACATTGATGAAATAGAAGCAGATATTAAAACCTTTATTGAAATTATGATGCGTAACTTGTCAGATATCGGCCAAAAGATGGAGAAAGAATTTTTCCATTATTGAGAACCTATATAATTTTCTAATTTCTTTAATTGCCTTATGTCCTTAGAATATTCAATTACATATAAAGCGGAAAATCATTACGATCATCCGGTGAAGGAAGCAAGCTGGCAATTTTTAATACTGCCCGATGAGAACAGCACCCAAAATCAGGTTGAAATCAATTTTAATAATTCACTGAACCTGCCTTTAGAATTTTCTCACAATGCCTACGGTTTTAGGACTATAAGAATTTCAGCCAAGGAACAGTTTATGGATATTGTGTTCGAAGCTCACTTCTCATTAGTAAAAGAGCATACCAATCCATTCAACTTTCAAATAGCTAATAGTCTTGAAGAAGAATTAAAAAAATTACATCAACTAGAATTCAAAGTAGATTTTGAACCATTCTTGCGGAAAACCTCACTAACTAATCTATTGGAAGATCATAAACAGTTATTCCTTTTTAAAAAAGACAAATCCTTGTTTGAAAACTTACAGGAGTTAAATAAATGGGTGTTCGAAAAGATTTTTTATACACCCGGCACAACCCATGTTGGTACTGTTTTGGATGAAATTGTAGCTAACAGGCATGGCGTTTGCCAGGACTTTAGCCATCTATTCTGTGCTCTTGCCCGTCAAAATGGGATTCCTGCCCGGTATGTTTCCGGATATTTGCATCAAGGGATCGGATATTTTGGAGATTCACAAATGCATGCCTGGGCCGAAGCTTATATGCCCGAAATAGGCTGGATTGGTTTTGATCCCACTAATAACCTGATCGCAAATGACAACCATATAAAAGTTGCACACGGAAAGGATTATGCAGATTGCGCCCCTTTAAAGGGCGTCGTTTACTCCAAAGGGGAAAACAGAACTACCCATTCTGTACAAGTTAGTAGTCAGCAACAACAATAAAATCATCTTAATTTCATGACCACAATCTAAAAAGTGTGGTATTTTTGGAGGAAATAACAACGAATATATGATAACATCAGATCAGCAAAAAGATCTTATAGAGCGCCTTGGTGCGTTAAGGAGGTATCTTTGACATTGATGCCAAATTAATAGAAATAGAAAATGAAGAAGAGAAGACCCTGGCGCCCGACTTTTGGGACCACCCTCAGGAAGCACAGGATCATATGAGGCGACTTCAGTTCAAAAGCAAGTTGGTAGAAGATTATACCACTGCCAATACCCTGGCATGGGCAATCGATTATCTGGCGGATAAACCTGCATTGCAGAATGAAATACATGCTGAAATTCAGGCCAACTATCCCACGTCAGCCGCCGCAGAGAGGGAGGCGTTGGGTTTTGACGATTTGGATAATTTCCC
>CALZFZ010000016.1 GCA_945786965.1 uncultured Muriicola sp.
CATTCTTATAGCTATCTGGCCTCCATATTCTGGAAATTCCCAAAAGAGGAATTCATGAACCGGTTGCTCTTTTTTGTTTAAAAGTGCAGGCAAAAAACTAATTCCGTCATTAGTAGCGGGTGTAGTAAATCCTGTGAGATCTGCCAGCGTAGCCATCACATCATAATGGGCAGAAATATGATCGGTAGTAGATAGCGCTTTTATCTTATTAGGCCATGTTGCGATCATCGGCACCCTTATTCCCCCTTCATGTACAAAACCCTTCCCTTTGCCATAAGTTGCATTGAAAAGACCTCCACTATTAAACCATTCAGGATCTGCACCTCCCGCGTAGGAAGGGCCATTATCTGAGGTAAATATGATCAGTGTGTTTTCATATATTCCTTCTTTTTTTAATTGTGCAACCAGTTTCCCGATATTTTCATCTAAATAGGAAATCATTGCCGCATAGCCGGCACGTGGATTTTTATGCGGGAAATAACCCAATCCCTTCCCCGCCGTATACGGTGTTTCATCTCCAAATTTATCAATATAATAGTCTACCCATTTTTTTGGAGCCTGTAAAGGTACATGCGGTATGGGAGTAGCCCAATAAAGGAAAAACGGACGCTCCTTGTTGGCGTCCACAAATGAACTTAGCTCGTCAAAAAGAAGATCCGGAGCATATAGCTTAAGATTGTATTCGTTATAGGTGCTGGATAAATTAGGATCCGTACCTTCGGGTAAACCCGTATGCGGTGCAATGGTATCATTAAGTAAGTGCACCCTGTTTTCATTTTTATACAAATGCAGTGGGTAATACGTATGGGCCTGGCGCTGACAATTGTATCCAAAGAAAAAGTCATACCCCATTTTGTTTGGTATGGCATATGTATGCGGGGCACCAAGACCCCATTTACCTACCATTCCGGTCACATACCCTACTTCCTTTAATTTTTGAGGCAAGGTAATGGTATTTTCAGGTATGGGTCGTTGTCCTTCTAAGGTAGAATCCTTTGCCATTGCCCTGTAGTCCCAAACATTCCCGCGTTCTGCCCATTCATCATTTCCTCTTATATAGGCACGGCCAGAATGTTGGCCGGTCATCAGCATATATCTTGCTGGGGCACAAACCGGAGCACTGGTATAATGTTGACTAAATAGCATCCCTTCCCTGGCCAAGGCATCTATATTGGGTGTTTCAATCTTTTCCTGACCATACACCCCAATTTCCCCATAACCCAGATCGTCTGCCAGAATGTAGATGATATTGGGAGTTAGATTACTTCCTTCAGAAATAGCCCTGTCTTCCTTTTTCTTACAAGAGAATAAGAACGCACTAAGAGCAAGTACTACAATAAAAGAAATATTTGATGAATGCATATGCAAAGTTAGCATCTTTGAAATGTAACAAAAAGGCCTTTTCACAGATCGGTTTATAATTTTTCCCCAAACGCCAGATCCCCGGCGTCTCCCAGTCCGGGTATAATGTACCCTCTGGAGGTGAGCTCATCATCTATAGCTGCGATCCATAAATGTGTATTTTCAGGAAAGATGCTTTTTATATATGCAACTCCATCGCTGGAACCAATGACTGAGATAATATGAATTTGTTTAGGCTGGCCATGAGTTTTCAGCGCCTTAAGTACATTTTCCAGTGTTTTTCCTGTAGCGAGCATGGGGTCTGTTAGTACCAGGATTTTGTTGTTTAGATCGGGGGCAGCAAAGTATTTTACAATTACCTCAAATTCATCGCCCCCACCAGGATGATGTCTGTAGGCCGAGATAAATGCATTTTCTGCACGGTCAAAATAGTTCAAAAGGCCCTGATGCAAAGGTAATCCAGCTCTCAAAACGGAGCATAATACCAATTGATCCGACGGGACCATCATTTCCTTGGTTCCAAAAGGGGTAACTACTGTGGTTGATCTATAGGATATGGATTTGCTTAATTCATAACATAAGATCTCACCACACCGTTCTATGTTCCTGCGAAAACGCATGGGATCTTTTTGTATGGATTTATCCCTGATTTCTGCTATGAACTGATGTAAAAGGGATTTTTCTTTTTCAAAATGATGTATGATCATTACGATTTTTATTTCCTATAAAGATACGGATTAGGTTGAAAGCTTGGTGCAGGATAATTGCGTTACCCTGTTCGTTTAATATTAAGAGAGAAGCAGGTATCGTAGAGGATACCTGCTTCTTTCATCTATAGATAACCAGGAAAACGAAATACTATACCTTCTTTCCCTTCATCATTTTATTCCAATACAAATATGGCAACATATATTTTTTAAGGATCCACAACCTCCAATGCTCTTTCGAACTGTCAAAAATCAGCATTTGTTTTAATTTTGGGTCGGGTGTAAAATTGTTTTGATAATCAAATTCTGCCAGCACCATTTTACCATACCCTGTGACCAGCGGACAGGAAGAATACCCATTATAGGACTTATTAGTTGCTTCCTGGTTTTTCAACATCCTCATGATATTATCTACTACAATGGGTGCTTGTTTCCGGATCGCAGCCCCTGTCTTGGCAGTGGGCAGTGCCGCAACATCGCCCAATCCAAAAACATTGGAGAATTTAACATGTTGCATGGACCCGTGATCCACATCCAGCCAGCCGGCATCATTTACCAAAACAGATTCCTGTACAAATTTAGGGGCGGTTTCAGGAGGGGCTAAATGCAGCATATCAAATGGCATGCTAATTACATCCTTTTTGTCTATTTTCTCCCTGATCTTATTGCCATCCTTTATAGCTACCCGTTTTTCAGGTGGGGCTGTATATTTAAAATAGATGATCTGTTTATCGGCATCGATCTTAAAAGGCGCATAATAAGGTCTGAAATGCATCCCATACCTGTCAATGACCTTCATAAGGGTTTCCTTGATTTGCTGCACTCCAAAAATTACCGTGCCCGGAGTGGCAAACACAACATTTGTATTTTTTAAGATCCCTTTCTTACGGAAATAGTCGGCCGCCAGATAGGCTATTTTCTGGGGAGCACCCCCGCATTTTATTGGGGTCGTGGGTTGTGTAAAAACCGCATTCCCCCCTTTAAAGTTTTGTAGTACTTCCCAGGTATGTTCCGGATCTGTGTAATTGCTGCAAACCACACCTTTGTCAATGGCTTCGGTCAATCCTTCAATCAGGGAGGTGTCATTGACTAGCCCTGGCGCCACTACTAAATAATCGTAAGTTATTTCACCACTTTTCTTTGTTGAAACCGATATAGCATCGATCCTCGTTACCGCAGCAGTCACAAATACCTCGCCCCTCTTCCCGTACCAACTCGATATGGGCAGGCTGCCAAAACAGTCCACGTAGCAAACCAGTTTCATGAGCAG
>CALZFZ010000017.1 GCA_945786965.1 uncultured Muriicola sp.
AATAATGATGATAGGGACGTCAGAATTCATGGTATTCCGGACAAAATCAATCAATTCCAATCCAGAGAAATAGGGCATCATAATATCACTGACTATGATATCTGGCATCTCAACCTGAAGCCTTTCTTTCACTTCTTTACCGTCGCATGACCAGTGTACCTGGTAGCCTGCTTTTTCCAGGCGGTAATTAAGCAAGGATGCCAATAAGTCATCATCGTCTGCTAATAAAATATTTTTCATGCTCAATGGGTCTTTTAGCTATTTTTCTTCAATCGGACAACTTCGCTATCCAGAGCGAATTCAACCATGGGGTATTCTTTTAAGAATTGCTGATATAAAAATTCCATCTGGTCGTGATTCTGATCTGTTTTACAGTGCTCATGCATTTGTTCTACCAGGATCAGGAGATTTTGGGTTTGCATCATGGCAAGGCCCGCTTTGATCTTATGTGTGGCAAATTGTAGTTGTTCATAATCACAATTCTGAAGATGTAATTTGGATTTCCCAATAAATTCAAGCGCATTACGTTTATACAGCTCCACCAAATCCTCCAGCATATCTACCTCTCCCATACAGTCTACCAGAACGGGTGTTAAATCTATATCTGATACTTTGGAGGCCTCTATAGAATCTTTCTTTTCTTCTGTTATATCTCCATGAAATCCGGAAACCGGTTTCTCTGACCTGCCATATTTGATCAGCTTCTCCAATAATTCCTCCTGGGTAAATGGCTTTAAAATGAAATCATTAATGCCATCTTTGCTGCTCTGATGCTGATCCTCTATCGTAAAATCTGCAGTCAGCGCTATTATGGGGATATCACTGATTTGGGATTCAGGGTTCGCGCGAATTCTTCGAGTAACCTCATATCCATCCATTACGGGCATATGGAGGTCCATCAGTACCAGGTCTATCTGTTGTTCTTCGAGTATTTTTAGGCCATACAGCGGATTCTCGGCCACATAATGTTCACAACCCCATGATTTTAGGCGTTTCTTAACGAGCCATTGGTTCAGCGGATTATCTTCGAACACCAGGATCTTCATCCCTTCTACGGATGTTGCTGTTATTTCGGATTCAGAAGTCTCTTCTTTTTCAGATTGTTTTGCGTTTTCGGTTGAATTGGGTACAGGGTCATCATCACCCCAAATTTTCGCTTCTAAATACGATTTAAATACATCAAATGATTTTTTTAGCCGGGCAGCTTCAGAAGTAGTCAGTTCTTCGAATGAAAAACTATTCAAAGCCGATTCTAATTCGGTAATTTGTGTAAGTAGGTCTTTTGATTTCAAAAATGACAGATTTGGAGTTGGATTATATCACTAAATTCCCCCTTTAAAGGGCGGCAGGCAATTAAATGTTACCTACACTGTGTTATCTGTTGTCAAATTGCTTTATTTGTAGGTCTAAAATTCTATCTATGAAGCGTTTCATCTTCTTTTTAAGCATTTTATCGATAATTTCCTGTGGCGAACAAGGAAAAACGAGTTCTGATGAACTTGTTGAAAGAGCCAAAATGATTCATGAA
The DNA here is from genome assembly GCA_945786965.1 of uncultured Muriicola sp. Lineage (GTDB taxonomy): Bacteria > Bacteroidota > Bacteroidia > Flavobacteriales > Flavobacteriaceae > Muriicola. The sequence continues at coordinate 1,529 of CALZFZ010000017.1, forward strand.
TCGGTCATCACTATTGACACTCATGATGACATCAATGTTAAAAATTTTACGGATAGTGTTAACTATACACAGCGGTTGGAAACCCAGGTAAACCTGCCTAAAATGAATGAAGGTGGACTGGATGTAGCCTGGTTTATTGTGTATACGGGACAAGACTCTTTAAATGCGACCGGCTATGCCAAAGGGGAACTGAATGCCATGTCCAAATTTGATGCAATCCATCGCTTATGTGAGGAAATTGCACCTGATGCCATTGGGCTGGCCTTAACTTCCGAAGAAGTACGTAATATCCACACATCAGGCAGGAAAATTGCTATGATTGGTGTTGAGAATGCCTATCCGATGGGGGAAGATCTGACCAATTTTGAAAAATACCATGAACTGGGCGCACGGTATGTCTCATTATCCCATAACGGACACAGTCAATTTGCCGATTCCAATACAGGAGAACGAGATAGCATATGGTTACATAATGGTTTAAGTGAATTAGGTGAAAATGCTGTATATGAGATGAATAGGTTAGGAATAATGATAGATATATCACATCCGTCCAAAGAATCCATGAAGCAGATCATTGCACTTACCAAAGCCCCGATAATTGCCTCTCATTCTTCTGCCCGAGCACTATGCGACCACAGTAGAAATTTGGACGATGAGCAACTATTGCTCCTGAAAGAAAATGGCGGCGTAGTTCAAACCGTGGCTTTCGGTGCGTATTTGCAAACAGAAAAGAATGATGCGCATGCATCCTATATGAAAGGCCTTTATAAGCAAGTAGCAGATTCGCTTGGAATTGATTGGTACGAACGCTCGCAGTTTCGTTCCCTTACAAAGGAACAACGGGGCGCGTATATAGAAAACTATCCTAAGGTTATGGCTTTAAGCAGGAAAATAGCAGCAACCAAAAAGAATGTCCCACCGCCTGTTGATGTATCCGATTTTGTAGATCATATAGATTATATGGTTAACCTTATTGGGATAGATCATGTTGGGATAAGTTCAGATTTTGATGGAGGTGGTGGCATTGAAGGCTGGTCCGATGCTTCCGAGACCTTCAACGTTACGCTGGAACTCGTAAAACGAGGGTATACAGAAGAGGAAATTGCCAAACTTTGGGGCGAAAACTTGCTGCGTGTATTGGACGAAGTACAGTCTATTGCCAGGGAAATGAGTTAATCGGATCCTTCTTTAGCCAGTCTGTCCTTTACATATTCTATTTTGGTCTTCCCGTGCGGTCTTGGTTGGCCATTGGGCCCCAGGTTCACCATGATAATATTATCTACCGTCAGGATCGTCTCCCTGGTCATTTTATTTCGTGCTTCACACTTAAGTACAATTGAAGATTTGCCAAATTTGATGACGTCGATCCCAATTTCAACAATATCGCCCTGATGGGCCGTACTCATGAAATTGATCTCGGACATATATTTTGTGACGACCTTTTTATTTTCTAACTGGATAATGCTATAAAGAGCCGCTTCCTCATCGATCCAGGAAAGCAATTTTCCGCCAAACAGGGTTTCATTGGCATTAAGATCTTCGGGCTTGACCCATTTTCGTGTATGAAATTTCATGTACAATTTATTTGTTGGGATAAAGGTACTATTATTCATAATCGATGTCAATATGAACCGACTATGAAATTTGATATTTCCATTTTACCATTTTAAAAGACAAAGGTTTTAGCATCGTTAAAACTATCCATGCCAAATGCTTCAATATTCTTCAGAATTTAAGAACTTAGATAAAAATTAGGACAATGATCGTATTTGTTGACATGGATGAAGTGATGGCCGACACTTATAATGCCCATATTGAACAGTACAATCAACGATTTGGAGCCTCTTTAACCAAAGAGGAGTGTATGGGCCATGAAGTATGGCAAAAAGTGCCTTTAGAACACAAAGACACCATATGGCAGCACTATTTGGAAGACGGGTTCTTCAGGACGTTGCGGCCAATGGAAGACAGTATAGAGGTTTTAAAAGAGCTAAATAAGAAATACAAGGTGTATGTGGCTTCCGCAGCCATGCAGTTCCCCAATTCATTATTAGAAAAGCACCAATGGCTCGATGAACATTTCCCTTTTATCCACTGGCGCAATCGCATCCTTTGTGGCGACAAACAAATTTTAAGGGGTGACATCCTTATAGATGACCGCAGTCACAACCTTGAAAAATTTAAAGGAAGACCGCTGTTATATACTTCTCCACATAACATACATACTAACAATTTTGAACGCGTAAATAATTGGAAGGAAATAGCTGATGAGCTGTTATGATCTGTCGCTTGTAACCCCCAAAAATATTGTTCATAACGCCGTTAACAAGTAATTTTGCATACAGGACAGGCCCTTTCAGGTTTTTCTAATTTTATATAAACTTCCAAGATGAACGAAAGATCTACCGATCTCTTGCGATTTCGTCCCGAGATTCACAAGGCCAGAGTAACCCCAGATATGAGTAGCGATGAACAATTTCAAAATGGCACTTTAAGGCCAATCATCAAATTTCAGAACCCTTTATTGATTGCAGCATTCAGGAATTATGTGCATAAACACAAGAACTTTTTTTATGGGCTAACCCTCGAAAAAAAGCTTGATTATGTAGAACATGCAATCCAAAAAGACATGAAGTACCGGAATTCGCTCAAAGGAATGATCATAGGGCAGTTTACTGTAGAAGAATACGCGATCTACATTCAAAATTCATCTGCTCTCAATAAACGAATGATGAATATGGTGATAGAAAGGTTAAAAGACCAGGTACAGCTTTTTGAATTAATACCGCTAGTTTAAAAGCGACTCCCCATTTAAATTGGTTGTTAAAATTTCGCTCATCAAATCGAAATATGGTCGTATCCTTTTGAAGGAATCGTTTACTTCATCCATAAAATTAGGAGACAGTACTTCTTTATCCGTAAAATTTCGAACAAAAATGAATTGCTTTTTGCGTATCAGATCAATATTCGGATCTTCTTTATCGAATCCTTTTGGGGCGGTTTTAAGTTCTTCTCCAACAAGGGCACCCCACGTCTTTTTAAAAACGGCAGAATTAATGACCTTTCTAAATGCTGTCGCATCGGTTTCAAGTTCTTTTCGAATGCGAAATAGGTCATCTTTATTAGGTTCCCAAAACCCTGCTGCAATAAATGTTTCTCCGGGTTTTAGCCTTAAGTAGTAACCACCCCTAAGGCGGGCTCCGGCTCGTGAAAAAGAACCTGCAAAATGTGATTTATAAGGGGTCTTATCCTTGGAGAACCGAACATCCCGGTAGATTCTAAAGACCTTGAGTTTATCGAGCTCATCATGTACCTTCATCTGCTCCATCAATCCGTGATAAAATTCCTTTACCTGAGATTCAATGTTTTTAAATCTCGGTTTCTGTTCTGTAAACCAGTCGCGATTGTTATTTTTCTCTAGATCAGATAAAAAAGTAAAAACTTCTTTGTTGAGTATTATGCGTTCCATAAGCACGATCTATATTAAAGTTTTATACTAAAGTTAACCTTTTTGTATCAGGCCCTTTTTAATTATTGGTTAATTTTATTTTTTAAAATTGAATTATGGAGACAAAGGACATAATACAAAAAATTAAGGACCACAAGAAACAGCCCAATCTGAGGTTCCGATTAAAAAAAGAGACAGAAGCCTTCACAGATTTGTTATTCCTGTCTCTTTTTGACATTGAAACTCCTATAGAAGAAAACCTATCAGAGTTGGCATCCAGATTCGATACACTGGTCAATCTAGCCTGCTGGGACACAGCAAAGCCTTGCACATCTATATGGGATGATTATTTACAGATACTCCCAACGGTTTTAGAAAAACTTAACCTGGATGCAGAGGCCATTGCCAATTGTGATCCAGCCTCTTTATCTATTGAAGAGGTTTATTTGGCATATCCTGGCTTTTATGCCATTGCCATTTATCGCCTGGCACATGAACTTTACAAGAAACGATTTCCATTGGTTCCGCGGTTGATGACCGAATATGCGCACAAGCAAACAGGAGTTGATATTAATCCCGGGGCCCATATCGGAAAATCTTTTTTTATTGATCATGCAACAGGGGTTGTCATTGGAGAAACAGCCGTAATCCATGACCATGTAAAAATTTACCAGGGGGTTACCCTGGGCGCCATGTACGTCGCAAAAAACCTACAAAAGACCAAAAGGCACCCAACCATAGAGGACAATGTTACTATATATGCCAATGCAACCATTTTAGGCGGGGATACCATTATTGGGGCGAATTCTGTTATCGGTGGTAATGCCTGGATCACCTCTTCGGTTCCGCCGAACTCTACCGTATTCCATACTCCCAAGATCAAAATAAAAACTCAAAATAATGGCTCATAGCGTAACCGACCTTATTGGAAATACCCCATTAGTATTATCCAAAACTTTAAATACAAATTCCAATGTAAAATTGTATTTTAAGATGGAAGGCCATAATCCTGGTGGTAGTGTTAAAGACAGGGCGGCTTTCAATATGATTGCCAGTGGCTTGCACCGAGGTGTTATTACTAAAGAAACCCGCCTGATCGAGGCCACAAGCGGAAATACGGGAATAGCACTGGCCATGATCGCCGGATTATACGGGTTAAACATTGAACTGGTTATGCCGGAAAATGCCACTAAGGAACGCGTACAAACAATGCGCGCCTATGGTGCGCTTGTAACCCTCACATCTTCCGATAAAGGTATTGAGGGAGCCAGAGACTATGCGGAAGCCAAAGTAGATCTGAAAGGGTATTACATGTTGGATCAATTTTCGAATGAAGATAACTGGAAAGCACATTACAAAACCACGGGACCGGAGATCTGGAACGATACCGGGGGCAAAATAACCCATTTTGTATCGTCCATGGGAACAACCGGGACCATCATGGGAACCTCTACCTATTTAAAAGAACAAAATAAGAAAGTTCAAATCGTAGGTGTACAACCAACTGATGATTCGAGCATCCCAGGTATTCGTAAATGGCCGGAAGCCTATTTGCCGAAAATTTTTGACCCCAGGAAAGTAGACCAGGTATTGGAGGTGAGTGAAGCCGAAGCAAAAAGTATGGCAAAGCGCCTTGCCAAAGAAGAAGGGATCTTTGCAGGCATGAGCAGTGGCGGTGCCACAGCAGCGGCCCTAAAGCTTGCAAATTCATTGGAATACGGGACCATCGTTTCTATCATTTGTGATCGGGGCGATCGTTATTTGTCATCCGATCTATTTGAGTGATCTGTTTGTAAAACTCTGGCTATTTCTTCCCTGTATTTCGTAAATTCTATCAGGTTATTGTGTTCTCCTCCTTCTATACGTATAAAAGAAACCGTTTTATCGGTTACACTATCAAACAGTTTTTCGGATGATCTAATGGGAACAATTCTATCTTTAGTCCCATGGAACATAATGATAGGGCAACTAACATTTTGGAGATACTGAAACGTCTTGAATTTGTATTTTAGCAAGAGACTTACCGGAAGAAAAGGCATTCGTTTACTGGCAACATCCAGCATACTGTAATACGGGGATTCCAGAATAAGCATAGATGGCTCATTTTTCGAGGCCAAAAAGGAAACGATCCCTGTTCCCAGGGAACGGCCATAGAGGATAATATCCTCTTCCTTATAATATTTTAACGCATAGTCATAGAAAAGTTGTGCATCGCTCAACAGGTTGGATTCACTCAGTTTTCCTGTGCTTTTACCATAAGTTCTATAATCCATGATAATAACATCGAAGTTTTTAGCCACAAAAAAAGTGGCAACCTCGCCCCAGCGCGAGAGATTACCTGCATTTCCATGAAAATAGAGAATTAAGCCATCAGGTTGCTTAGTTTTAAAATGAATCGCGTTCAATTTTGCTCCGTCTGCTGCGGTCAGAAAAATCTCTTCAAATGGATATTCAAAGGAATATTCATACGCTGCCATTAATTTTGTTGGTAAAAAAATGAGCTTTTCCTGAATAAAATAAAGCATACTTACTATGGATATATAGGCAATACCTAGCGCAATACTGATCCGGGCTATCTTACGCATTTGATTTTTCTGACGTGTGTTTCACATGGATACTCGAGCCTTCTAAATTTATTTTTTGCGGTTTAGATGTGATAATTTCGGATAACATGCTGTGATACGATTCAAATGTATTGAGATTTTTGTGCCCACCCCCTATTACTGTATGCAATTTTGTTAGTTCGGGCCTTATTTTAGATAGTTTTACACTTGTATTATACGGAATGAGTCGGTCGTCTGTTCCATGAATTATATGAATTGGACAGTTCACATACTTCATCCATTTATAGGTGGGCATAGGAAATTTCAAAAGTAGCGATAGTGGCATAAATGGGATGAATTTCTTCGCCACGTGCCTTAAGCTATAATAAGGGGCATCTAAAATAAGCATCCTAGGACTATTCATAGAAGCCAGCTTTGTAGCAAATCCCGAACCCAATGAACGACCATACAAGATGATGTATTTTTCATCTACTTTTTCCTTTATTTTATTATACACAACCTGCATGTCCCGTTTTATAGCCTTCTGAGTGCGCCTTCCGGTACTTTTACCAAAGCCTCGGTAGTCTACCATAAGTACATCATATCCGTGCCTTGTAAAATCCACAGCAAATTTGCCCCACCCTTTAATACTTTTTGAATTCCCCTTTAAATAAAAGACGATCCCCTTGGGATTAGCTGCCTTAAAACGGAGTCCGTTAATAATGGCGCCATCGCGTGTATCCACATTGTATTCTTCTGTTTCCTGATGCTCATAATAAAATTGAAAATCTTTGGGGAGTTTCTCTGGTTTAAACATGAGGTAATCTTGTAAAATATAAAGCAGGATGCTTATAATTACATACACTGTACCGATTAAAAATAAGGTATATCCCCAAACAGGCATTCCGGACTATTTAGAATCAATGTACAAAAAATAAAGAAATACGTTGCACACCATGAATAAAGCCCTCTGTGAGGAGATATATTTAAGCACCTGCAATCTAAGTCACAGGTAAGGCAAGTTGTTTAAAGGTCTTTAAGGATCTCCGGGAACACCTCATTAAAAATAGCGTTATAGCCAGCGTCTTCGTTTGAAATAAATTAACATGAATATCAGTATTAAGAGCATTACACCGAGAATGCCATAATAACCATAACGCCATTGTAATTCGGGCATATTTTCAAAGTTCATACCATATACTCCTGCGATAAAAGTCAGTGGAATAAAAATAGAGGCCATGATGGTTAGCACCTTCATCACCTCGTTCATTTTGTTGCTAACATTGCTCATATACATTTCCATAAGACTCATGGTCATCTCCCTGTAGATTTGGAGGCTTTCATTGATCTCCAGGCAATGATCATTTATGTCTCTTAAAAACAATTTGGTGTCTTTGGTGATAAAGTGGTGTTCCGTGTCTATGAGTCTTCCCACCAATTCTTTTATGGGTGAGGCATAGCGGCGTATACGCAATACTTCTTTTTTCAATTCCTGAATTTTATGAGCTGTTTGGGGTTTAGGATTCTCGTAAACTTCTTCTTCCAGCAGGTCTATGCGCTCATTGATATGCTCTAAAACCACAAAATAATTATCGACCATAGCATCTAATAAAGCAAAAAACAGGTAATCGGCCTGCTTAGTACGAATTCGGCCTGTTTTGGTGCGAATACGGTGTCTCACCCCATCAAAAACATCGTCTTTCAATTCCTGGAAAACCAATACTTTTTTTTCGAACAGCGCCATTGCCAGGTGCTCTACAACAACATTTTGTTCCTGGTTTAAATACAACATTTTGAATACCCCAAAAATATAGTTTTCATACTCATCTAACTTGGGCCTTTGGGTGGTATGCACTGCATCTTCCAATACCAGGGGATTTAACTGAAAAGCCTTTCCTAACTGAGTAATAAAAGCTTCATCGCTCAGCCCTACAAGATTGATCCATTGTACATGTTCATCGTCCTTGTCTAAAAGGGCTTCAATATTAACAGGGCTATATTCCTGGATATCCTCTTCGGTATAGGCGATAACATCTAAGGAGCTAATCGCATTTTCACGGGTCCCCATGTAGGTAATGGTGCCGGGCGATTTACCTATTTTGCGATGCATTTTTGAAGCCTTTTTAGACCTTGCCTTTCCTGATGTCCTCTTTTGCTTCATGGAGTGCTTGTTTTATTAAAGATATAAAAGAAAAATGGGTCTATTTAAATTCTATGGAATTCAATATTAAGCCAGAACCAGGTGCAACATATGGGATTAAGGTTGTGCCCGATCCTTGTAAAGCCTTCTTTAGGGTTTCCATTGATATTTCTCCCTTCCCCAATAAAATTAACGCACCCATGATCATGCGAATTTGGTACCTCATAAAACCTTCTCCACGAACTGTGAGCACATAACTTTTAGTTGGAAAAAAGCTAGCCTTAAATTTGGTATTTTCTGATATTTCACAATAATCTATAGCGCGTATCACCTTTGTATTCAATTGCTTTCGAGCGGTAAAATTCTTGAAGTTGTGCGTTCCTTGGAAGATCTTTGCGGCGTTTTTCATTGCTTCTATATCCAGATCTTCCTGAAGATTGGTCATAAATGGGGCGCTAAATGGATGATTTTTTGTGCCAAAAGAGAATAGATATAGATATTCTTTGGTCTTCTTATGTTGAATAATATTAAAAGAGGGCGTTACTTCCCTTACGCTGAGGATCTTAATATCTGGCGGTAAATTTTCATTGAACAATTTCGTAAAGGCCGTAAGATCTTCTATGGGTTCTTGTTCTGTGAATAGCTGAAATGCCCCTTCAAGAGAAGATACCTTGGCATCGGTTCTGCCGGCTCCTATAATTTTAAACCTATTTTGTGGCTGAATGAATTTGAGGGTCTTTTGAAGCATGCTTTCAATAGTGCGTTGTCCTGGCTGTTTTTGCCAGCCACTATAGCGAAATCCCAGATATTGTATTTGCAGTAAATAGGAAAATCTCTTGTTCATGGTTCTTAGAAGCGCATTAAAGATAGGTAATCCTTCCTATTTGCATGCGCGTTATTCATTCTTGCAAAATATACTTTTTAAGGAGTAATACAGAACTGATAGGCTCCCTTATTGAATTCTTGTATGTATAAATTTTGTATTTTGGATGAACTGAACAACTAAAAACTTTAAAAATGACAAAAAATCAAGCAACCAAACCACCGGTGTGGTTTTGGGTCGTTAGTGTACTAGCGCTCCTATGGAACCTGATGGGTGTGATGAATTATTTGGCCTCAGCTTTTATGAAAGAAGCAATTAAGGCCGAAATGACTCCAGAACAGGTGTCGTTACTAGAAAACACCCCCGCTTGGGTAACCGCAGCTTTTGCCTTAGCCGTTTGGGGTGGTGCAATTGGCTGTATAGGACTTTTATTGCGAAAAAAATGGGCTAAATCTGCCTTGGTGATCTCTTTGATTGGCATTCTCGGACAAATGGGGTACTCATTTTTTATGACCAATGCTTCGGAAGTATACGGTCAAACAGAAGGGGTCATAATTCCCCTCATGGTAATTGTAATTGGGATTATACTTTTATTTTTCGCACGTTACGCAGATCGAAAAACTTGGTTATCATAATCCGGTTTACATCTTAAATATATGTTTAACCAATTGGGTTTTCGAAATCCAATTGGTTTTTCTTTAATCCAAATGGCAGTTTAGAGTTTTGCAGATGGCTTATAAAATTAATTTCAACTTATGATTTATTATAAACTATCTAACCCATTGTATATTAGTACACTGTACTTAAATTGCCAATCAATCTTATGATCCCAGGTACTACCAAAGGGCGTATGGACATTGTTGACGCACTACGGGGATTTTCTCTGGCCGGGATTGTGATCGTTCATATGGTAGAGAATTATATAGGCGCCCCTACTCCTGAAGGAGCCCTCGAAGCTACACATATCGGGATTCCAGATTATATTGTAGATGGTATAATCTTCCTCTTCCTTCGCGGTAAATTTTTTGCATTATTCTCGTTTCTTTTTGGACTTAGTTTTTTTATTCAAATGGATAAAGCACATCAAAAAGGCGAAGATTTCGGAATACGATTTTTATGGCGCTTGCTTATTTTACTGGCAATAGGGTATTTACACAGCTTTTTTTACAGGGGAGACATCCTTACTATTTATGCTCTATTGGGAGTTTTGCTAATACCTTTCTTCAACATGAAAAACTCTTGGATATTAGGCATTAGTACCCTTTTATTTCTTGGACTGGGTCGGTATGTAGTTTTTTTAACTAACGGTGGTGCCAACCTTTTTATGGAAGGAGATTTTTCGCCCAACAGCCCTGAAATTATCACCTATTTCGATATCCTCAGAAATGGATCATTGGTAGATGTTTTTCAAACAAACGCATGGAAAGGACATTTAATGAAACTAGACTTTCAATTTGGGGTTTTTTCACGGGGGTATTTAACTTTTGGTTTTTTCTTATTAGGCCTTCTTTTTGGACGAATTGAATTTTTCAGAAATTATCTGGTTCTAACCGGCAAAATAAAAAAAGTTATCTATTGGTCTATAGGGTTGTTTTTCGTTTCTTTCATTTTAGCGATCGTTTCCTTTGCTCAGATAGGTGAGAATGTCTCTTTTGATAACTGGCCGGCCATGCTTGGATTAACAGCTTTTGACATCAATAATATCGCAATGACCTTTATAATAGTAGGTCTTTTTGTTTTGGCGTATAAAAAGGACAAATGGCAACAACAGCTTAAGAATTTTACTCCTTATGGCAGAATGGCCTTAACGAATTACATTTTACAAAGTTTAATAGGTTCCTTCATTTTTTATGGTTGGGGAATGCAATTAGTGGGGGAATTAAGAAATACCTATACCTTTCTCATAGCCATCCTGCTTGTTATTGTACAGATCCTGATAAGCAAATGGTGGATGCAGCATTTTTACTACGGTCCTTTTGAATGGCTATGGAGAAGCCTTACCTACTTTAAAATATATCCCCTGCGAAAGAGAAAAACAAGCTAAGCATATTCCATGTGCCGGCAGATTAATGCCTCTTCACCACAGCTTTTAGAGGATACTCAACATTCTTTGCAGTTCACCGATTTTATTGTAATAAGCAGATTAATGGGGCGTTTTAAATTTTGAAAAACAATCCCAAATCCCTGCATCGATTATATGAAGCACTTAATACGACTTTTTACATGGACAAGGTGCTTTGTGCTTTCAAGCTTTATCTTGCCATTGCTCATTTTTTTTAGTTTTTACGGTCTCTATTCAAATAAATTCTACTTCTTTAAAATAGATAATTACATCTTTCCAATTTTAGCCCTTATACATTTTCTGTTTCTAAATTCATTATGGCTAGCAGATAAAGATTTGAACTATGAGAACAGCAGCATGCGTAATTTAGAATATGGGATGTACGCCATATTCCTGGTATACTCCTTTAAATTCTCTGAAACTATTTATATCCTTCTCAGTTACCTGGACTATTCGGAACAAATATTTCCACCGACGTTCTTACCTGTGGGACTCACCATTCTTAGTTTACAACTATTATTGCTGATCGTAACCCTCCTTACATTTCAACATAGAAAAGAGCGACTGGGGCCTTATCATTTTGATAAAATCAATGAAATTTAAACTCATGTAATAGGCATGAGACCTCTGTGTTATGGTAACACAAAAAACCCTGCTATTAAGCAGGGTTTTTTTTATAGTTTACTAATAAAACTCCCGTACATATCCTTGAATTGGTATCCATTGGTATATCTGTGTTTGCTCAATTTTTTATTAGCTACCAATCCCCATAAAAGAAATTCTTTCAGGAAGTATGAGTCCTCTTCACGAATCTTGGGCTGATATTTATTTATGAGTCGTTCCAGGGGGGTAATGTTGTTTAATAGTTCTTTGTATTCTTTATCGGTGCTTTCATCCAGTAGATCCAGTCCTTCACGATCAAAGAACCATAGAATTAGATCATCATAAGGACTCTCCGCATCTTTTTGTTCCAGTTTTTGTATCCTGGGGAAAAAATCAGGGAATAAGGTTTTAATAGCATCGTCTATGAGCATAGCTGCCACGGCATCTGCTCCCTCCTGCTCTCCTTCATATACCAACTCTATTTTACCTGTAATTGCCGGGATAACACCCATAAAATCTGACAATCGAACGGTAGTTTTATCCAATCCCTGTGCCAGCGCCCTTCTTTCTGCCGTACTTAACAGATTTTCATAAGCTGTTATGCTGGTGCGTGCACTTACACCACTTTTTGAATCTACATATTCACTTTTTCGTGCTTCAAAACTTATTTGTTCTAAGAGATCTTTGGCGAGTTCGGGAACATATACGGTTTCGGTCTGACGTTTATCCAATTGGGCTTCCTGATCTGTGATTTTCCTTGCGGTAGCTATTTCCTTAGGATAATGAGTCAGGATCTGTGAACCTATCCTGTCTTTTAGCGGGGTTACTATACTTCCCCGATTTGTATAATCTTCAGGGTTAGCCGTAAACACAAATTGTATGTCCAGAGGCAATCGCAGTTTAAACCCTCTTATTTGGATATCTCCTTCCTGAAGTATATTAAAAAGCGACACTTGTATTCGTGCCTGTAGATCCGGGAGTTCATTTATAACAAATATACAGCGGTTGGCCCGCGGTATCATCCCGAAATGAATAACCCGGTCGTCTGCATAAGACAGTTTTAAATTGGCTGCCTTTATAGGATCTACATCGCCGATTAGGTCGGCCACGGTAACATCGGGGGTTGCTAATTTTTCATAAAACCGGTCATCGCGATGCAGCCATGAAATAGGAGTTTCGTCTCCTTTTTCTTCGATCAATTGCCTGCTGTATCTTGAAATTGGCTTTAATGGGTCATCATTAATTTCAGAACCTGCAACGATGGGAATGTATTCATCTAAAAGATGAACCATAAGCCGGGCTAACCTGGTTTTGGCCTGCCCGCGTAACCCTAAAAAATTGATATTATGTCGAGAAAGGATGGCCCTTTCGAGCTCTGGTATCACCGAATTCTCATAGCCCCAAACACCGGTAAAAGTAGTCTCCCCTTTCTGTATCTTTTCCATTAAATTTTGTCGCAATTCATCTTTTATACCGGTACTATGATACCCTGCTTTTTTTAATTCCCCGAGCGTTTTTATTTTCTTGTGTTCTAGTTTCATATACTGTGTACTAATTTTCTTTAATCTAGTTACAATTTATTTTTTATTTGAGTTTTTTACGCCTGTTCTGCTCGTAATCTTCAAAGATCATTTCACCCAACCCCTGCAATCCGGTAAATAATGCTTTTCCCTTATTGGCTTCAGTGAATTGCCTAACAAATTGCATTAGATAAGGATCCTGAGCGATCATAAACGTAGTGATCGGAATATGCAATCTGCGGGCCTGGCGCGCCATATTATAACACTTCTCCACTATAAAATCGTCCAGGCCTACACTATTTTTATAATAATTTCCATCCGGCAACCGAAGGCAACTTGGTTTCCCATCCGTGATCATAAATATTTGCTTATTGGTATTCTTTTTTCTTCGCAACATATCCATGGCCAGCTGAAGACCGGCAACCGTATTGGTATGGTATGGACCTACTTTTAAATAGGGAAGATCCTTGATTGGGATGGGCCAGGCATCGTTGCCGAACACCAAAATATCAAGCGTGTCCTTGGGATATCTGGTAGTAATAAGTTCTGCCAGGGCCATGGCAACCTTTTTAGCTGGAGTAATGCGGTCTTCACCATACAGTATCATACTATGGCTTATATCTATCATGAGTACCGTACTCATCTGGGCTTTGTGATGGGTGTCTTCAACAACCAGATCATCTTCGGTGAGTGAGAAACCATCCAGGCCATGATTGACCTGTGCATTTTTTAAACTTTCCGTCATTGAAATGCGATCGAGTGAATCTCCATAGCGGTATTCTCTAAAATCCCCGGTATGCTCATCCCCTATTCCGGCTTTACCTGTCCTGTGATTTCCGGTGCCACTCCTTTTAATTTTTCCGAATATTTGATCGAGGGCCCTTTGGCGAATAATTCGTTCCATCTTTGCGGTAATAGATCTGGTTCCCTTTCCCTCTTTGCCTTCACCGTCCCCACCTTTACCTTCTTCAAATTCTTCCCTGATGTATCCTTTTGCCTTTAGGTCCTCTATAAAATCTTCTATGGTGTAATCATCATCCGTAAGTTCATACTCCTGGTCTAACTCTCGCAACCAATCCAATGCTTCATCCACATCCCCGGAAGTATGGGTAATAAGCTCCTGAAATATTTCGAAAAGCTTTTCGAATGGAGTTTGTGCGGGAGCATTATAAGAGGAGAAACGAAATCCTTTTCTTGATATCATAGCCATGTTATAAAAGTACTATATTTCATAAAATGCTTTGAACTTTTAATGAAACCTTAACGGTTTCTGCTATTTTCGTATATATGGTCCCTACATCACTTCGCAATCTTACGGGTTTTCTGGAAACGCCACCCCTATGGGTACACACCCAATTCGGAATCCCACAATTTATCGTTCCATCGATAAATATAAATAGATTAAAGCCAAATGTAATACCAGAAAACCTGCGGCTGGGGCATAAAGTTGAGTACTATTTTCGGAATTGTATGAATGCACAGGCAAACTACGAACTGTTAGACCATAATATAGCTATTAAAAAAGAGAATCGCACCCTTGGAGAAATCGACTTCTTGTTAAAAGACCTGCAGTCCCAACGAATCATTCATGTTGAGTTAACCTACAAATTCTATCTCATACATACGGCCTTTTCTGAACCTATACATCAACTGGTGGGACCTAACAAACGGGATATGTTCTTTACCAAAATGGAGAAGGTCAAAAACGAGCAATTTAAAATACTCCATAGCAAAGAAGGTTTAGAAGTATTGCGGTCATTGGGCGTAGAAGGTGCTGAAATTGCACAGGAAGCATGTTTCAAGGCACAGCTATTCGTTCCTTATGGAGAACCCCAAGTAAGTATCAGGCCATTAAATAAAGCGTGCATTACAGGATTCTGGATTCGGTTCGACGAATTTAACACGCCCGAATTTGATGCGTATCAATATTATATTCCTCATAAAGATGAATGGCTTATATCTCCTTATAATAAAATTAGTTGGATGTCTCATTATGAAGTATTACTTGAAGTAAATATTCGCATGATTAATCAAAGCTCACCCATGGTCTGGATCAAAAAATCCGATGCATCATTTGAAAAATTCTTTGTTGTATGGTGGTAACTTAATGAGATCGATCCAAATCCTTTTCAATTTTCACTTTTTGTGCCGATGCTCCAATACTTTTACAACATCCTTTATCGAAAATCCTTTGGCTCTGAGTAAAATTAAATAATGAAAAAGCAGATCGGCACTTTCATTCAAAAAGAGTTCATCGTTGGAATCTTTCGCCTCAATGACCGTTTCTATAGCCTCTTCTCCCACTTTCTGAGCTATTTTATTGATCCCTTTTTCAAAAAGAGAAGCAACATAGCTCTTTTTGGCCTCCGCATTAAGTTGCCTTTCTGCTATGACTGCTTCTAAATGGCTTATGAATCCAAAATCAGCTTCATTTTTAGTGTTCCAACACGTATCACTCCCTGTGTGACAAGTTGGTCCCATGGGTTCTGCCTTGATAAGCAAGGTATCCTTGTCGCAATCCACGGTTACGTCCTTTACCATTAAATAGTTGCCACTCTCCTCCCCTTTGGTCCACAATCTTTGTTTACTGCGACTGTAAAAAGTTACCTTACCACTCCTGGATGTTTTTTCAAAGGCGTCCTTATTCATATACCCCAACATTAGTACATTTCTTGTGCTGGCGTCCTGAACTATAGCGGGTACAAGGTTATCGCTGTTCTTGTTAAAATCTATCTTCATGGGTTCATTTTTATCCTAATTTCTATACTATTCTTTGTGCTTAAAGCCTCATAGCAATATTCTTTGCTTTTAAATAGTTCTTTAATTCCCGTATCTCAATTTCCTTAAAATGAAAAACGCTGGCAGCGAGGGCTGCATCTGCTTTCCCTTCAATAAAAGTATCGGCAAAATGGCTTGCAACACCTGCACCGCCCGAGGCAATGATAGGAATATTCAATTCATCGGAAAGTCTGGCGAGGGCTTCGTTGGCAAAACCGTTCTTAGTACCATCATGATCCATAGAGGTAAAAAGAATTTCTCCAGCACCCCTTTCTTCTACCTCTTTGGCCCATTGAAACAACTCTATTTCAGTGGGTACTTTTCCACCAATCAAATGAACTTTCCATACACCATCGATCTTCTTGGCATCTATTGCCACCACAATACATTGAGAGCCAAATTTTGCCACCAGTTCGTTGATCAAATTAGGATTCTTAACAGCCGAAGAGTTCACAGAGACTTTATCTGCTCCGTTGTATAACAATGTACTCACATCTTTTACAGAAGAAATACCACCGCCTACCGTAAACGGGATGTTTACCTTCTCGGCAACCCGTCTTACAAGATCTGCCAAGGTTTTACGATCTTCCTCTGTTGCTGAAATGTCCAGAAAGACCAACTCATCAGCCCCTTCATCGGCATAACGCTGCGCCAGCTCAACAGGATCGCCCGCATCCCTGAGATCCACAAAATTAATCCCTTTTACTGTCCGACCATTTTTAATATCCAAACAGGGAATTATACGTTTGGTTAACATAGGCTTTATTCGTTTTTGATATTTAAATCTATCCCATCATATAATCCGAGGTCCTGATTGTTCATTATTTTCGTCCAGTATGCTATCTGCCCTGTGTGATACGAATAGTGTTCCACCACATGCATGATGATACCGATGCCAGTCAGATTAAAGCGTTGTACCGTATATTCTTTTAAAAGAGTTGCTTCGGACGCAGTTCTAATCACTTCCTTTGCACTCAGAATGACCTTTTCGAGCATATCCTTTAATTCTCCTTTGGTATACCCGCCGGAAATAGAAAACTCCAGATCACGTTCACGTTTATCTTCTTGTTCGCCCAAGGCAGAAAGAATATATTGGGTAATATTACCGCATAGATGTACCATGATATTTCCAATGCTATTCGATGCCTTGTTAGGCCGCCTCCATACATCGGTCTCATCTAATTGCTCAAGACATTTCGATATCTTTAGTGAACTTTCATCCATCCAATGAGTGGAGCTTTCAATAAACGCCTCTAATATTCCAGTGTTTCCTGATTTCATAATCCCAAAATAAACTGTTCTATCTGTTTAAGACTAATTCGGTTCTCATAGATCGCTTTCCCAATGATGGCACCTTCACATCCTATGTCCTGGAGCCGTTGCAGGTCATTATATTCGGCAACACCTCCGCTGGCAATCAATTTTATACCTGCAACTTGTTCATCTTCTACACCACTCAAACCAACCGTAGTTTTAGTAACGCTCGTTTTTTTCAGTATCTTTTTGTAAAGATCTATGGACGGACCTTGCAACATGCCATCTTTACTAATATCTGTGCATATAACGTACTGTATTCCCGCCTTTTGATACTTTTGGATAAAAGGTATGAGTTTTTCTTCAGAAGCTTCCTGCCAACCTGTAACGGCTATATTTTCATTCATTGCATCTGCACCTAAAATAATCTTATCTGATCCGTGTATGGAGAGCCAACCCAAAAAAGTTTCTTTGTCCTTTACGGCAATGCTTCCCCCGGTAACCTGGCTTGCCCCGGATTCAAACGCAATGCGCAGGTCATCATCTGATTTAAGGCCTCCTCCAAAATCGATCTTCAGGGATGTATTTGAAGCAATTTCTTCCAAAACCCCATAATTTACAATATGCCGGGATTTAGCCCCATCCAAATCCACCAAATGTAAATGCCGAATTCCATACGCCTCAAATTCCTTGGCGACCTCCAAAGGATTTTCATTGTAAATCTTCTTAGTGTCGTAATCCCCTTTAGAGAGCCTGACGCACATACCTTCAATGAAATCGATTGCGGGTATAATTCTCATTAGTTGTATTTGTATCTAATTCGGTTATAGTTCCAAAAAATTCTTTAATATTTTCGCTCCCACAAAACTGCTCTTTTCCGGGTGAAATTGTACTCCAAAAAAATTATCTTTTCGCAAGGCACTGCTATATGGCAACTCGTATTCGGAAATGGCAATGGTCTCATTGCACAGCGGTGCATAATAACTATGCACCAGATAAATATATTCCTGCTCCCTTATGCCTTTGAACAAGTCTGACTTTAATTCGGTGATCTGATTCCAACCTATTTGAGGTACTTTAACCTGCGTTGAAAATTTGATTACATCGATATTAAAAATCCCTAACCCTTTGGTATTGCCTTCTTCAGAGTACCTGCACATCAACTGCATTCCCAGGCATATCCCAAGGACCGGCTGTTTAAGGTTGGGAATTAAGAGATCTAGCCCGCTGTGTCTTAATTTCTTCATGGCACTGCTTGCCTCGCCCACACCCGGGAATATGACTCGGTCTGCTGCCTTTATTACTTCCGGGTCATTACTCAAAATAGCTTCATAACCCAGGCGTAAAAATGCAAACTTGATACTTTGGATATTCCCCGCTCCGTAGTCGATTATTACAATTTTCATGTTCGTGTAATTATAACATCCCTTTGGTTGAAGGCAGGATCATCTTCTCCATATCTCGTTTTACGGCCATCTTGATGGATTTGGCAAAGGCCTTAAAGATCGATTCTATTTTATGATGCTCGTTGGTGCCTTCAGCCTTAATATTTAAATTGGCCTTGGCCCCATCTGTAAAGGATTTAAAAAAATGATAAAACATCTCCGTTGGCATATCCCCTATTTTCTCTCTTTTAAAATCGGCTTCCCAAACCAGCCAGTTACGGCCTCCAAAATCTAGTGCTACCTGAGCCAAACAATCGTCCATGGGCAAGGCGAAACCATAGCGTTCAATCCCCAATTTATTTCCCATTGCCATATAAAACACTTCACCAAGAGCAATAGCTGTGTCTTCTATCGTATGGTGTTCGTCTATCTCCAGGTCTCCCTTTACATCGATCTCCATATCGAGCTGTCCATGCCGTGCTAACTGATCTAACATATGGTCAAAAAAAGCAAGCCCGGTTTTAATATTCGATATACCGGTACCGTCCAGATTCAGAGTGATATTGATCTGTGTTTCATTGGTTTTGCGACTATGTGAAGCTACTCTTTCTTCCATTTTCAAAAACCTGTAGATCTCTTCCCAACTATCGGTTTCCAGGTAAATAAATGGTTTCAACTCACTTTCTTTTACTGTGATCTCATTGGCCCCCAGCGATTCATGGCTGCTGATAAAAATCCCCTTGGCACCTAAATTCTTCGCAAGTTCTATATCTGTTAAACGGTCTCCTATAACATATGAATTAGCAAGATCGTAGGCTTCTGTCAGATACGCTGTTAACAATCCCGTTGCAGGTTTTCTGGTATTGGCATTATCTTTTGGAAAGGTCCGGTCTATGATCACCTTAGAAAATTTGATCTCTTCATTTTTCAAGGCATCCATGATGAATTCCTGTACCGGCCAAAAAGTATCTTCGGGATAAGAAGCAGTTCCCAAACCATCCTGATTGGTTACCATTACCAATTCATATTCTAATTCACGGGCAATTTTACCGAGATAGAAAAACACCTTTGGGTAGAATGCGAGTTTCTCGAAGGAATCGATCTGCTCATCGGCCGGCTCCCTGATGATGGTCCCATCCCGATCTATAAACAAGACCTTTTTTTTCTGCTTAGATTTCATACTAAATTGGTTAATGCATTAATCAATGAATCGTTTTCTTCCGGAGTACCTATGGTAAAACGCAGCGTATTCCTGCATAAATGCTGATTTGACCTGTTTCTGACAATTATTCCTTTTTTCAGTAATTGCTGGTACCTTTTGTTTGCGTCGTCTACTTCTATCAAAATAAAATTCGCATCACTCGGATATATTTTACGGACGAAAGACATTGCTTTTAAGGCCATTTCTAATCGACCACGTTCCGCTAAGATCATTTTTACTTCCCTGGCAACAGAGGCCGTATTTGAGACCGCCTGTAACGCCCTTTGTTGGGTAAGTTCGTTGACATTATATGGAGGTTTAATCTTGTTCAAAATAGCAATAATATCACTCGATGCATAGCAGCATCCAAGGCGTATACCTGCCATACCATAGGCTTTTGAAAAGGTTTGGGTAATAATTAGATTTTTGTGATCAGATAGCTCGGATAGCCAACCTTTTTGAATTGAAAAATCTATATACGCCTCATCGATGACCACAAGCCCTTTAAACTTATCTAAAATGTTTCTGATTTGTTCTTTTGGGAAACTGTGGCCGGTCGGATTATTGGGGGAACAAATGAAAATGATCTTTGTATTGCCATCAATGTTTTCAAATAGTGCCTTTTCATCCAATACGAATCCATCCACTAAAAGCACTTCCCTGTTTACACTATTGTTAATTGCTGCCAGTACCCCATACATCCCGTATGTAGGTGGCATGGTAATGACATTGTCTATTTTGGGTTCGCAAAAGGCTCTGAAAATAAGATCTAACACTTCATCACTGCCATTTCCCAATAGGATCTGATCTTCATTTAATTCTTTTTGTGTTGCCAAAACTGCCTTTAAGCTTCTTTGCTGCGGATCCGGGTACCTATTGATACCGTTATTGAAAGGATTTTCATTGGCATCCAGGAATATCTTTTCCGAGCCATCGGAAATATATTCATCACGGGCAGATGAATACGGGCGTAATGTTTTCACATTTTCCCGAACCAAGCGATTTAGATCAAATTTCATTGTTTTATTATACATACTCGTTTAATTCCCTTCTTATTTCACAACCTCTTTCAATCTATTTAATCTTAGGGTAACCGCATTCCTATGGGCCTGTAAACCTTCGGCTTCTGCCATTATTTCAATGGTCTCCCCCAGGGCGAGCATCCCCAATTCGGTGATCTTTTGGAATGTGATACTCTTCATAAAACTATCTAAATTTACCCCGCTGTACTGCTTGGCATATCCATTGGTAGGAAGTGTATGGTTTGTTCCGGAGGCATAATCCCCTGCGCTCTCAGGGGTATAATTACCTATGAAAACTGACCCTGCATTGAAGGTGTTGGCTAAAAACAGAGATTCATTTTCTACACAAATAATATAATGCTCCGGGCCGTATTCGTTGATAAGATCAATAGCATCCCTATCTTGCTCGACAAAAATTAATTTGCTGTTGGTGATCGCCTTTTTAGCAATTTCCAGCCTTGGCAAAGCCAATATTTGCTTTTCGACCTCTAATTCAACTTTATCTAACAGATCTTTGGAAGTAGATACCAAAATAACCTGACTATCTGTACCGTGTTCTGCCTGACTTAAGAGATCAGAGGCAACAAATGCAGGGATCGCCGTATGGTCGGCCATTACTAGTAGTTCACTTGGGCCGGCTGGCATATCTATGGCAACCCCATATTTGGTTGCGAGTTGTTTGGCCACCGTTACATACTGATTACCAGGGCCAAATATCTTATATACCTGAGGGATGGTTTCGGTACCAAAAGTTAGGGCAGCAATAGCCTGTATCCCCCCTACTTTAAATACTTTGGTAATACCACATAATTTTGCCGTATACAGCACAACCGGCGGCAATTTTCCTGCCTTATCCGGAGGTGAGCATAGTACGATCTCCTCACAACCCGCAATTTGTGCCGGAATAGCTAACATTAATATGGTGGAAAATAATGGAGCGGTACCCCCGGGGATATATAATCCCACTTTTTGTATGGGCCGTTTTTCCTGCCAACACTGAACTCCGGGAGATGTTTCAACAGAAACGATATCTGTTTTTTGAGCTTCGTGAAACCTTTTTATATTCCCATATGCCTTTTGGATAGCCGATTTAAGTGCCACAGGTAATTTTTCTTCAGCATTTATAAATTCCTCTTTTTCAATCTGAAAAGTATCAAGACTTACGCCGTCGTACTTCTTAGTATATTTTTTAATAGCCTCATCGCCCTGTTTTTGGATATCCTCGAACATCGCAATGACCGTTCCTTCTATATCCGCAACCGACTGTGTAGGCCTGGAAAGCAGTTCTTTCCATTCGTTGCGCTTTGGATTGTAAATCTTTTTCATACCAGAAAATTATAATACCATTTTCTCTATAGGACAAACCAAAATACCCTCGGCGCCTGCCTGCCTTAGTTCATCGATCACTTCCCAGAATTTATCCTTGTTAATAACCGAATGTACAGAACTCCAGCCTGCTTCCGCAAGCGGTAATACGGTAGGACTTCGCATCCCCGGCAATAATTTAAGGATGTCATCGAGGCGATTATTGGGTACATTCATTAAAACATACTTAGACTGTCTTGCCGCCAGAACAGATTTGATGCGAAACTGAAGTTCCTTTAAAATGGCCTTCTCATCTTCCCCTATGCCTGGGGATACGGCGAGGACTGCCTCACTCGTTAGTATTTTCTCAACTTCCTTTAAATTGTTTTTGAAAAGCGTGCTTCCGCTGGACACGATATCGCAGATGGCATCGGCCAGGCCAATATTTGGGGCTATTTCAACGGATCCGTTTATGATATGCAATTCGGCTTCTATTCCTTTGCTTTTGAGGTAATTCTCAACGGTATTGGGATACGAAGTAGCGATCCGCTTCCCCTGAAAATATTTCGCTGAGGTATATTTAACGGATTTTGGTACTGCCAGGGAAACACGACATTTAGAAAAGCCCAGTTTTTCAGAGACCGATATATCCTCCCCTTTTTCTACAAGGACATTTTCCCCTATAATGGCAATATCGACTACCCCATCTCGCAGATACTGAGGAATGTCGCCATTTCGCAAATAAAACACTTCCATTGGAAAATTCCGGGCCGAAGCCTTTAACTGGTCTTTTCCGTTATCAATGGAAATCCCGCAGTCCTTAAGAATTTTCAAAGAATCTTCATTTAGGCGTCCCGATTTCTGGATGGCAATTTTAATTTTCATGTTCAATTCTTTATTAAAAACAAAACCCGTTTGATTTCTCAAACGGGTCTGGATATATTATGAATACAACAATACATTCCTAGCTCGCCTGAGTGCAAGTTAAAGAATGATGATTTGTATTTTTAGTTCTCATGTTGCAGCAAATGTAAAATTTATTTTGATTTAACAAAAATTTGCTCTAATTAATTATTTCCTAAAATAATGGGCATCCCTGAGTCTCCAGAGCCAATTACAACAACTTTTGCATTTGGTGATTCTGCAAGTTGTAAGGTTGCATCTATCCCCTTATCCTGAAGAATCTTGTCTGTCAATGAAGCGCTTAAAATTCTGTTGGCGTCTGCTTTACCCTGTGCTTCTATAATTTGGCGCTGGGCTTCTTTGTCGGCCGTTATTAAACGGAACTCATATTCCAGGGATTCTTGTTCTTGTTTTAATTTCCGCTCAATTGCTTCTTTTATTGTAGGAGGAAGTGTTACATCTCTAACTAATACTTCATTAAGTTGAATGTATTGTCCATCCACAATTTTTTTTGTTTCCTCAAAGATCTCAGCCTGAATAGCATCTCGCTTACTTGAATACAATTGTTCAGGTGTATACATTCCAACTACGCTACGAGCAGCCGATCTGATCGTAGGCAATAGAATTCTTTGTACATAAGCCTCGCCCTTTTCCTGATGTAATTTTCCTAAAAATTCGTATTTAGGTTCAAACCAGGCCGAAGCATCCAATTTAATTTCGAGACCGTTCGATGATAGTACCTGCATTTTTTCAAATACTTCTTGCTGCCTCACTTCATAAATAAACACATCGTTCCATGGTGCTACGATATGAAAGCCTTCACCCATTGGCGGCTTATCTGTTACGACACCGTCTGCAAATGTTCTGTAAAGCACACCGGCCTCTCCTGAGCCAATAGTGATTGCAGATTTGGAAATAAGGATCACCAAAAGTATTACGATAAATATGGCGGGTAATGCAATTTTTGGAAGTTTGTCCATTGTTTTATTTTTAAATTAGTCCGTTATATTTTCTGATAAACCATTCTGCGGTTAATGCAGCAATGATAATAGCAAGTAAAATTTTAAAATCGATCAAAGATACGACATTTTCAATGCTTTTTTGCTTCGGAAGAAAGCGATTATCATTCATAAGATCTTCGGCCAAAACCTCAAATTGATCCGGATAATAAAGTTTCCCCGATGTGCCCTGAGACAATACCGATAATTTTAACGGATCACTTGAAACAAAAAGCTGTTCTAAATTAGATTCCAGGATTTGAAAATTCCCAGATTTAGACAATTTTTCATCAGAAACATTGACCGTGAATGCATAATTTCCCGGTTGAAGGTCACTTATATCCGCAACATAAACATTATTGGTAAGTACCATTGGGAGGGTTAAAGAAAAATCGGCATCTACGCCTTTAATCGATACGGATAGTTGCGCATCACTGTCGAATTTATAGGTAGTATCAAAAAAGGATGCAGTAATTTTTTTATCAGTGCTCCCACTATACGCTAATTCATAATCTATGGAAAGTCGCTCCCGCTTTTCATCAGAATTAAGATATAAAATTACTTTATTGATAAATTCATCAAAATTCCTGAAGTCCTGATCATTTCTAAATGTCTGCATCCTCCATTTCCATATATTTTCTCCGAAAAGATAAGTTTCTCTTCGTTCTTCATCGTATATGATAGCCATCAAAGGTTCATTGATCGCTACACTTTTGATCCGTTGTTCCAATATATTTTCGGATCTTTTTGTAATAAGTATCTCTCCCAGAGTACCTTCCAGTGGCGGAAAATCTTCAATGGAAAATGTTGAAATATCGAAAAGGCTAAAGCCTGGATTTAAAATAGGTAAAATTTCTTCCGTTTGATTATAGTTCATCATTTCCAAACTATTTTGAACTGTGTTTAAAAATCGCCAATCCGTTTGGGGGCCTGTTATCGTAAAGGTGTTTCGCTTGTTGTTTTGAATGTATTTATAAATATTGGCGAATGCTCTTGTAGG
>CALZFZ010000018.1 GCA_945786965.1 uncultured Muriicola sp.
GCAAAATTTTAATGATTTACTCATGGGATGGTTTCCCTTTGCGCAAGATAAAATGGGCGCATCTGGTTCCCTTGTGCAACATACCGAATTTTACAGACCCAGTGCCACTGACGGGCCCTTATTGTATTTTTCCTGCAAAGATGTGAAAACCAATTTGGACAAAGTTGAGGAAGCAGGCGGAAAGGTTCTTCAGCATAAAAAACTCATTAGTGAAGATGTAGGCTATATGGCCCTATTCATAGATACGGAGGGGAACAGGATTGCGCTCCATTCACGTGACTAAAACTACAGATAGAAAATTGGAGCTTCTGCCCGTGCCCCAAAACGAATTGGCAAATTATAACTGGTACCTAACCCTTTGGAAACATACATGAGCGATTGCTCGCTCTTATACCAACCAGCGAGATACCTGCCACTGCCTCCCGGTTTAAAAATTGCCTTGCCGAAGATCTGTACTTGCCCCCCATGCGTATGGCCACAAAGGATTATTTTAATATTGATGTTCAAATCTGTGTTAAGTCGATCAATAGTATCCCTGTATTCCGGGCAATGATTTAAGATCACGGTTTCAACAGTTGTATCGAAGCCCGTAAAGGCTGATGTTATATCCGGGTCTCCATTAAGTAGATCATCCATTCCCAAAATATTGATCCTGCGATTCCCTTTGGTATAGACCATTCCTTCATTGATCAGCAATCGGCCGTTATATTTTTTAAATAATTCCCTGTAGGCTTCGGGTGTTACTCTTCCATCATATTCTTTATTACCCATGATGACCACCTTCGGAATATCCTGGTCTATGTGCTTTAAAAATGCCTCCAGCAATGGTAATTGAGGGGGCCTTTCAATAGAATCACCTGTAAAAAATAATAGATCGGGTTGTTCTTTATTAATGCGATTGGCGATCCAGGAATGATACGATTTTATTTCACGAATATGGAGGTCTGTTAATTGAATGACTTTCAATGGTTCCTTATTACCATTGCTCAGATCATTTTTGGGCCATCTTACAATATATTTTTCGATCCAAAAGGCATCGAGAAACACCAGTCCGATCATTCCAAAAAACAAGGTAACCACAAATTTTCTCCTGCTTATCTTCATGGGATCATTCTATTGTGGATTCCTATTTTTATATTCAAGAGGTCTAAACAAAAGGATAAGCAACGCAAAACTATTTTGCTAACTCTAGCAAGGCTATATCGAAGTCATTATCGAGCTGTACGCTTCCGTTCTTAACTTCCACCAGTGTTGATGAATAGGTATCATAAAGTTTGGTGCCATCCCCAAAGAAACCTTTTACCCAGAGCGATTTTTTACCTCTAGGCAAGTTTAAGCCAATGGCAACCTTGTCTTTAAAATCTCCTTCCGTATAAGTGCGACTAAAAACATATGGTTTTTTTCCCAAACGCTTATGTTTTCCGGCACCAATGGCAGGATGGGCGTTGCGAAATTTTCCAAGTTTTTGCCAATGTGTAAGGATCTCCCGGGTTTTTAAGCTATCCAGTTCTTCCCAGTTCATGAAAGATCGCAAGGTGGCATCCCCAATGGTACCTTCAATGGTTAGATCTCTGGCCGTCTCATCCCCATAATAAACCTGTGAAGCTCCAGGAGTCAATAGAAGTACATTGGCGGCATAAAAGGGACGTTTTCGTTCTTTATCGAATGGGCTTCCATCATCGTGAGAAGTTAGATAATTCAGGACACTTGCTCCTTTTAATTTGGTATTTAAAAGTTTGTTATATTTTTTAAAGATCGTTTCGTACTCTTGTTTGGCATCTTCCTTCAATTCGAAATTGATTAGGCTCTTAAAACCATTTTCAAAATAATCAACCTTCTTATCGCCAAAATCGAACTCCCTCCCTCCCGAAATGCCATAATTATAAACCTCTCCAACCATATAAAATGGTGTTTTGTCCAAAACCAAGTCAGCATGTTTCTTTTTCCAGGTTTCAAAAGCATAAGAGGATTCTTTATATAACTCGGACCATGCTTTTTCATCAACATGCTTTACGGTATCTACCCTAAAACCATCAATACCCAGCTCATTAATATAGTCTGTTAACCATTTAATGATATAATATCTGGGGGCCCGCGGGTACCCGGTTCGATCAAAAAACAATTGCAGCTCGTCTAATTCAACGCTTAAGCGGCCTTCTTTTTTCCATTTAGCCAATAAGGCATCCGGGAGTTCAACAGCTTCATCCGTTGCCGTTTTAATATCCGGCAAGTTGGCAACCAGGGTACAAGCTGTTGTATTCAGATAATTAGTAAACTCGCAAACAGGTTCCATGATTACCCAGTCTGATGGCCAAACCGGATCCACTTCGGTCGTAGGTCCTGTATGATTCAATACAACGTCCATCAAGACTCGAATACCATTCTTGTGTGCTGTTTTTACAAGAATTTCAAGATCCTTTTTTGTCCCGAAGTTGGGATCTATGGCAGTCCAGTCCTTTGCCCAATACCCGTGATAACCGTAGGTATTGCCGGTCCCTTCATCTGTAGCTCCGTGGATCTGTTCTACAACTGGTGTAAACCATATTGCATTAATCCCCAAATCTGTAAAATATCCTTCTTTTATTTTTTGAGTAATTCCCTCAATATCGCCCCCCATAAAACCCCTAAGAGGTCCTGTGGTATCGGTCCTGTCATAATTGAGGTCATTTTCGGGATTCCCATTATTGAACCGATCTGTCAGTAAAAAATAGATGTTTGCACCTTCCCATAGAAAAGGGGTCTTGTTAACAGTAGGTGAAATAGAATCATTTATAGCTAATACACTTTTTGAAGAATCTTTGGTGATTTCCCCACAATTAGTCAAAAGTAAAGCGCCCGCTATTATTGCCAACAGTTTTTTCATGTTACTAAATATTTGAGGAATGCCAAAAGCACGCATGGAATTAAAGGTTACAGAACTAATTCAGAACAATTTTTTATACGGTACTTGGTTTTAAATTTTTTTTAAAGCTATAAAATGATCTTGGATTAATAAAATTTATTTGTCCGGGACAAAGTGGGCTCCTGGCATCAATATCCTATGAACTTGATTCAAAGTTTAGATGTGTTAGTTCTTTCTATTTAGCACCTTGTAATCTTCATAACAACTGCTTATCGCGTCAAGGATCTGCAGGTCATTAGCAGTCATAATAAAGGAATTGGAAAAATTACAATTAGATAAAATATCCTCGATATCTACCTTTTCCAATTGAAGCAATTCTGTAAGGGTTTCTCTGTCGAATTTAGATGCTAATAAATCTCTTATTTCATCATCTTCCTTGATCATTCTTAGCTTGCGCATTTGATTGGGCCTCTTTCCAAATAAATTCCGAAGCAGGTCTGCCGGATTTAAAATGGCACCTAACACCTTGGTCACCGCACTGGGGTTTTTATTTCCGGCCTCGTAACTTTTGGAGAGTCCTGAGATACTATATTGATAGGCTGTATTAATCGGGAGGTTTTTTACATCAATTTCCAGATACCCGGTTAGCTGATAGGGGCTCACAATTACTTCCTCTAAAGCATACGCAAGTTCCGTAAGGGCTATTTTAGTATCCTTGAACTTGAACATATCGTTTGTGACCCTGATTTTTTGCGATTTGAAGCCGAGGTATGAAAAGTATAGGGTATCATTCACTGCAGCCGTGATTGAAAACTGACCATTTTCGTTGGTTATAGTTCCTATCACCTGGTTTAAGTTAACAACATGTACACTTTCCATTGGTTCATCGGTCTGGGCATTTACCACAATGGCACTAAACTTGTCCATAACCACCGTATTCTCCCCTTCCTGAGCGGATATCAGGGAAACATAAAACAATAAAAGCAAGGCAAGTAAATTCCTCATCACTATCATCTAGTTATCGTTGCGAATAAACCAAAAAAATATACTTCTGGGTAATTTTTAATACAGAATTAACTAATAGAATCCATCTCGTTTTTTACTTCTTCTTTTACCGGTTCTTTTAGACCCACTCTTGGAAAATGAACGTTCTTTAAAATTCCCTTTGCCCTTATCCTTAGTTCTTCTGCGACCTTTATCTTTGCTTCTTCTGCCGCCTCCTTCAGGACTTTTGGAAATTTCCACGTTTACAAATCTACCGTCTACTTTAAAATCCTGAAATGTATTTAAAATGCGATCTTTAAATTCTGCTTCCGTATTGAAGAATGAAAAGCTGTCTTTCACATCTACTCTGAAGAGATCGTCTTTTCCAATATTCACTGTATCCCGTAAAAAGTCTTTTAACGACATCCAATCATATCCGTCCTTTTCACCTACATTGATAAAATACCTTACGGACCCATTACTTGCAACATCACCCTTCCTGGAAGGCCTCGAACTATCCCCTCTGTCTGAACTTGCCGATGTATTTAGGTCCTTGACTCTGCTGTAATACGCATAAAATCTTGTGAATTCGACAGAAATAATCTTCTTGATCAATTCTTCCCTATCTAGTCCTTCCAGTACATCGTGGATGGCGGGCAAATAATTATCTACCGCTTCGTTGATCTCGGTGTTTCTGATTTTACTGGCGAGATGATACAATTGAATCTCGCATATTTCAATGCCTGTAGGTATTTTTTTGGCTTCAAATTTTTGCTTGATGATATTCTCTATGGTTTTAATTTTACGAAGTTCACTCCGTGTGATAATAACCATGGAAATCCCTGATTTACCGGCCCTTCCTGTCCGGCCGCTACGGTGGGTGTAAGTTTCAATCTCATCGGGAAGCTGGTAATTAATGACATGCGATATATCATCAACATCGATACCCCGTGCTGCCACATCCGTTGCCACAAGCATTTGGATCTGTTTCTTTCGAAATGAATTCATTACCAAATCGCGCTGGTTCTGACTTAGATCTCCATGCAATGCGCCGGCATTGTAGCCGTCCCCGATTAATTTTTCGGCTACTCGCTGAGTATCGCGTTTTGTTCTGCAAAACACCACGGAGAAAATGCCCGGATTGGCATCCGCTAAACGCTTTAAAGCCTCATAGCGGTCTCTGCCGCCAACTACATAATATTCGTGCTGTACTGTGTCTACCCCCGCGTTTTTTGCCCCTACAGTGACTTCATAGGGATTGTGCATGAATTTTTTTGCGATGGTAGATACTTCTTTGGGCATGGTTGCCGAAAAAAGCCAGGTTGATTTTTCTTTGGGAGTGTTAGATAAAATATCCTTTATATCTTCATAAAAGCCCATATTGAGCATTTCATCTGCTTCATCCAGGATACAATAATCGATTTTAGTGATATTGATCATTCCACGACCGATCATGTCTTTCATTCTGCCCGGTGTAGCTACGATGATCTGAGCCCCTCTTTTTATCTGTTTGGATTGTTCAACAATGCTTGCACCTCCGTAAATGGCTACAATATTAAGGCCTTTCACATATTTGGCATATTGTTGCAGTTCATTAGTGATCTGCAAACACAATTCCCTGGTGGGAGACAGGATAAGTCCCTGTGTAGTCCTGCTTTCGCTCTCTATTTTTTGAATTAATGGGAATCCGAAGGCCGCCGTCTTTCCTGTACCCGTTTGGGCCAGGGCAACTAAATCGGTTTCTTCCTGTAATAATTTTGGAATCGTTTTTTCCTGGACCTCCGAAGGTGTTTCAAATCCAAGATCGGCAACAGCATCTAACAGGGCTTTGTTAAGCCCTAGTGCTTTAAATTTTGTCATAATAAGTTATCTTTTACGTAATCGCAAATATGAATGTTGCATAGAGCGATTATCGTTATAACCTATTTACTCAGCGCAACACATGCTATACCAGCGGCGTTAATTAAGCGGCAAAGGTACTGCGAATAATCGACACAGGCATTACGAGCCTACTTTTTCTATTGCCAGACGCCCTTTATATCAACGGATAGAATACTGCAAATAGGCTAAGAGCTTGCCGAATGCGAGAGCCCTGTGGCTGATCTTATTTTTGGTTGCCAGGGGCAGTTCTGCAAAAGTCTTCCTATAGCCTGCAGGTTGGAAAACAGGATCATATCCAAAACCATAAACTCCTCTGGGGTTTTCAGTAATTTCACCTTTTACGACCCCTTTGAATATTTTTATCTCATTGTTCAAACAGAGGGCGATGACCGTGGTAAATTGGGCTCGTCTGTCCGCAATTTGCTCCATTTCATAAAGCAGTTTCTGTATGTTTGCAGCATCATCTTTTGGTTCTCCCGCATACCGTGCCGAAAATACTCCCGGAGCCCCATGCAAAGCCACGACCTCTAAACCGGTGTCATCTGCGAAACAAGGATATCCATAGTGCTTTAGAAGCTGAGTTGCTTTCAGGATGGCATTGCCCTTTAATGTATTTTTGGTTTCGGGGATCTCCTCCGTGCAACCAATATCTGGAAGTGACAACAACTGAATGTTATTTGGCAACAAGGATTGTATTTCTTTTATTTTGTTTTGATTATGGGTAGCAAATACTAATTCCATGGATTCTTTTTTGTGAATGGGGGTGCCCGGACATCTCAAAAGTAGTAATTTTAGATACTATTAGTTCTCTGCCAATGAAATTGAAAATCCCCCCAATTGTGATTTTTTTTATAGTGGCACTTATCATGTATGGTCTTGCCGTATCACTCCCTGTAGGTTATTTCGATTTCTTTGGCCGTATGTATCTAATGGGGGCACTTCTTTTATTGGCTTTCTTGCTGGGATTAATAGGCTTAGTACAATTTTACA
>CALZFZ010000019.1 GCA_945786965.1 uncultured Muriicola sp.
ATAAGAATACTTGACTTGTACCCTTATTTTCCGTTGTTTTGCACCCTTAAAATTTTAATATGGCTTCATTTTCTGAATATAAAGAGTATCTGGACGAAGGGTTAAGCTGGATCATGGATATTTTACCCAATCTGCTGACTGCGGGTATTATCCTGATTGTTGGATGGTGGATCGTAAAATTCATCAACAGAATGGTTCGTAAGTTCTTTGAGAAGAAAGACTACGATCGGGCCCTTGAGACCTTTCTGGAGAGCTTTATAAGTATTGCCCTTAAATTATTATTATTCGTATTGGTCATCACCCAGTTAGGGGTAAAATCCTCTTCCCTGGTAGCCCTTGTTGGGGCAGCAGGTTTAGCGGTAGGTCTGGCATTGCAAGGATCGCTTGCCAATTTTGCCGGAGGAGTTCTTATCCTTGTGTTTAAACCGTTTAAGGTGGGCGATTTCATTTCTGCCGGGGGGATAGACGGAACGGTAAAAGAGATCTCGATTTTTACTACCAAGTTGAACACCTTTGGGAATCAGGTAGCCATACTGCCTAACGGACAGCTTTCCAACAATAGCATCATTAACTTTAACGTAGAATCTACCCGAAGAGATAAAATAGACATTGGTATTGGTTATGGCTCCAATATCAAAAAGGCGAAGGAGATCCTGCTCGATATTTGTGACGGAAACGAACAAATATTAAAGGATCCGGCACCGGCTGTTTTTGTTGGGGAACTTGCAGATAGTTCTGTGAATTTAACGTTACGCTTTTGGGCCGAGAATGCCGATTTCTGGGCAGCACATTTTTACGTAATGGAAGAAGCAAAAGCGAGATTCGATGCCGCCGGTATTGAAATTCCATTCCCACAACTGGATGTCCACAAGAAGGTCTAGAAAGGCATTACTTGTTCTCTTTTACCTGTACTTATTTTTTCCTTTGTGGAAGAATAAAATCCTTTAAAT
Source organism: uncultured Muriicola sp. (assembly GCA_945786965.1). Classification (GTDB taxonomy): domain Bacteria; phylum Bacteroidota; class Bacteroidia; order Flavobacteriales; family Flavobacteriaceae; genus Muriicola. The sequence goes on from CALZFZ010000019.1 coordinate 951, forward strand.
AATAAGGTTCAAAATAGGCTACATCTTCAAAGGCATTGGCTTTGTACTTATCATAAGAGATTTGGCACATGTTCTTTGAAGAGGGTATCAGGGAAGGGTCAAAATTAAAATTGGGATGGGTTAACACCTCACTGCATTTGGCTGCACCACTGCCTACAAGATATACCTTCCCCTGCTTAGCATATTCTAAAAATGAGTCTTCATTGATAATGACTGCCCGGGTACTCTGTACTTCCTTATAAGTAGCGTCGAATACACCGGCATATACCTCCATGCGCCGGGCATCGAGGACAGGGATTATAATTCCGGTTTCTACTTTCTTTTGAAGGGCCAAACAATACAGCGTTGGTGTGGCCAATAATGGAATATCTAACGCATAACAAAGGCCTTTGGCTGCCGAGACCCCTATACGAAGTCCTGTATACGATCCAGGCCCTTTGCTTACCGCAATTGCATCCAGGTCATTTAATGACAAGGAAGCCCCTTCCAGGACTTCCTTTATAAATACATGTAATTGCTCTGAATGAGAATACGAAGCACTATTGTGTTCTTTGCAGGCAAGCATGCCGCCTTCCCTGGCAACACTTACCGAACAATTGGTAGTAGCGGTCTCTAAATTTAGTATTACGGCCATAGTGGCCACAAAGATAGTTTAGTTTAGAACAATGGGAAGTCCGTAAAAGAATTCCAATACCTTAATTCTAAAAATATAATTGTACTTGCTACGGATCACCTCGGCCTCAGCATTGTCTACCCGTGCCTGGGCCTGGCTAAAATCAAAGGCATTCATTAAACCAACATCAAATCGTTCTTTGGTATAATCATAGGCCAGCCTCCTGGCTTCCAATGTCTTCTGAGCTGCTTCATATAATTTAGCATTATTCTCAACATCTACATAAGCCTGGTTGATGGTTGTTTCCAAATCGAGTTTGTCCTGCTCCAGTTGAAGCCTGGCTTTGTCGACACTAATTTGGGATCGTTTGATATTATTCCGGGTACTAAAGCCATTAAATATGGGGATACTCAATTGAGCACCATAGGAGATACCGTCATTGATCCATAACTGGTCCCTGAAGGCAATTTTTTCTCCGGTAAAGGGATCCCTTGTTTGATCTGAATACCGCGTGTTGTAATTAAAGAAAGCACCGACGGTAGGAAATACTGCACCTTTTGCTATTTGAAGGTCTTTTTCTGCCAATTCTACGTTCGACTGAGAAAATTTGATATCATTCCTAAAACTAAGCGCCTTATCAAAGATTACCTTCGGTGAATATTTCAGAATGTCAGCGGGAGGAACATTAAATTCCTCATCGGATATATCAAAATTTTCATAATCCGTGATCTGTAACAATTGTGCAAGACTTATCCTGGACAGTAATACAAGGTTTCTACCATTAACGATCTGCTGTTCCTGGTTTGCAACCGTAGCTTCAATCTCCAGTAGATCTCCCCTGGGAACTACTCCGGATTCTACCAATTCTTTTGTACGCTTAAGATCTTCCTGGGTAACCGCGTACTGTGCCTGTGACACCTTTAAGGCTTCTTTATTAGACAATACCAGCAGATAGCCATTGGCTACATTCAGCCGAATATCATCTACCAAATTATCCAAACGGTATTGATTGGCCAGGGCATTTAATTTGGCCCGGTTAAGCCTGTGGATGTTTCTCAATCCATCGAACAGCATCACGCTGGACGTAACATTACTGCTGGCCGAAAAGATCGTAGCTGAAACAAAGCCATTTGTGGTTGGGTCCAGAATGAGCCCCGTACTTCCGGAAGTACTGGCCTGGGCATTCAAGTTGGGCAATAAACTTCCTATGGCGTCAGACTTGTCTATCCTGGCATTCTCGAGGTCCAGTTCAAACTGCTCTATGGTTAAATTATTATCTACCGCATAGGTCACACATTCTTCCAACGTCCACTTTCGCATTTGTGCCGATACTACACCTGTAAACAACAGGACCATCAAAATTATAAGCTTACTTTTCATCGTTCGTTTTTTGGTTGTTCTTTTTATTGCTTTTTCGCTGATTATGCGTCTGCCTCTTCTTCTTCTTCATCCCCCTTTTTAATAGGTTCCGTTTTATTCCAGATTTTCACCTCATCCTCTTCGGTGATACCCGAAATGATCTCCACATTGATCCCATCTGAAATTCCGATTTCAACATCTTTTCGTTCAAACTCTTGCTCTCCCGTGGCTATTTCTACATACGGTTTATCTGTTTCTTTATCGAATTGAAGCAGTGCTTCAGGGATCACCATAATACTGTCCTTTTTTTCCAATACAAGGGAGGCATTTGCACTATAGCCTGCACGGATAAATATGGAATCGTTCGTTGCCACATCTCCTTCGATCTTGAATTGTACGGCCCCCGCTTCTTCAACTCCTTTAGGAGCAATAAACTTAAGTTTCGCTTCAAACTTCTGATCCTCTATTGCGCCCAGACTTATTTCCAGAGGCATCCCGACCTTTAATTTACCAACTTCGCCTTCATCTACCTTTCCTTCAAAGATCATTTGGCTCAGGTCTGCAATAGTAGCTATGGTAGTCCCGTCATTGAAATTGTTACTTTGTATCACCTGATCTCCTTCTTCAACCGGGATCTCTAATAGCGTACCGGTTACGGTAGCTCTGATATTGGTATTGGCACTGGAGGAACCTCCTGCAGAACCCAATCTGATTATCCGATAATCGGCCCTTGCATTATCAAGCTCCAGTATCGCACGATCGTACTGCAATTTTAAGGTGTTAAAATCCTGGCTGGAGATAACCCCCCTGTCGAACAATTGCTTGTTACGATCGTATTCTATTTTAGTATTGTTTAAGGATGCCTCAGCATTCCTTACCCTTCCGCTAGCCGAGTTTAGCGCTTGCTCATTGGGAACGACCTTGATCACTGCAATTAAATCGCCTGCCTTCACCTGGGCGCCTTCTTCAAGATAAATCTTATCGATTATGCCAGATATTTGTGGTTTGATCTCGATCTCCTCTTGTGGGATCACCTTCCCTGTAGCCACCGTTTTCTTTTCTATACTGGAGATAAATGGTTTCTTGGTCTCATAGGTAATGGAAGACTTGCTATTCGATTTAATAAAAAAAGCAGCCGCCCATAAAGCCCCTAATACGAGGACTCCAATCAGTGTGTATTTTACATATTTGTTCATCTTCTTAGATTGAGTTAATTATTTATAGTTGTTATTTTTATTCTTCTCGTAATGCGTCGATCGGTTTAATACTCACCGCACGTTGTGCCGGGATCAGACCTATTAGTGTTCCCAATACCACCATCACTAATAAAGCGCCTATTACCAAAGGGATAGGAACCGTTGGGTTGGTGTATGGAAAATCTGTATCCTGTGTTAAACTGTTTATTAAACTCAATACCCCGGCCCCCATAATAATTCCTATGATCCCTGCGATCATGGTCAGGAATACTGATTCTAAAATAATGAGGGTTCTAACTTCTTTAGGAGTGGCACCTAAGGCCCTTCGTATCCCTAATTCCTTGGTACGCTCTTTTACGGAGATCAATAGAATGTTGCCAATACCGATGACACCTGCTAAAATGGTAGCCAAACCTACGATCAGGGAAACAAAGGTTAATCCATTCGCAAATCCCATGATCTTATTGAAGATCTCTCCCAGATTAAACGCCCCAAAGGCTCTTTCATCATCGGGATGTACCCTGTGTATACTTTTTAAGACCGATTTTATATCCTTCTCTACCTGTACCACATCAGCGTCGTCGAAAGCCGCAATGGTAAAATATTGTGCACCATCCCCGGTGTTATAAAGCTTTTTAAATGTTGTAAACGGGATATAGATATCGCCGTCCGTACCAAAGGGAGTGGTTTGTGTAAATTTATGCACGCCAACTACCTGAAAATAGATGTTTTCAACACGAATATACCCCCCAATAGGATCCTCATCCTTTTCGAATAATTCTTGCTGTGTACGTTCCCCGATGACACAAACCTTCCTGGCCTGTTCTTCATCATCGTCATTGATAAACCGCCCATTGTCATATATTTTTTGGGTCGCCATTTTGGCGATCACAGGGAAATACCCATAGACCGGATAACTGTTAGATTTTAAACCCCTTACCGTTAGGGCAGCCGCTCCTCCAAAAACCCCTTTGGTATTCACTGGGGCTATGTACTGTATCTCCGGGATTCTATTTTGCAGTGTTTGCGCATCCCCAACCTTTAACCGCAAACTTCTTCCGGTTTTATAACCGGCATATGGCATGCTGGTAGATTGTGACCAGGCCCAGATACTATTTTTGGCAACTGTCTCGAAGTTTTTTTCAAAGCCGTTATCCAGACCCTTGGATGCTCCGGCTAATACAATATAGATGAAGATCCCCCAAAGTACCCCTATAACAGTGATGATGGTTCTCGTTTTATTCTTTCCGATAGAACCGAAGATCTCTTGCCAGGTATTTTTATCAAATAAAAATCGCATATTATTCGTCGCTTAAGGCTACAATTGGTTTTATTTTTGCCGCTCGTTTGGCGGGAATATAACCGGCCAAACTTCCAAAAAGGATCAAAAGGAGGGTGGCAGAAATGGCAAGTCCTGTGCCGATGCCCGGATTTAAAATAAAATAATCGTCCATTAATTTATCTCCAAGAGTGCTCAAAAGCGCCATCCCAATAATCATTCCTAAAAATCCGGATATGGTTGTGATAAAGATGGATTCTAAAAGAATGGTTGAGATCACAGCACGAGGGGTTGCCCCTATGGCCTTGCGGATCCCAATTTCTTTGGTCCTCTCTTTTACTACATACACCATAATATTGCTGATACCGATAATTCCGGCGATAATCGTCCCGAAGGCTACCAAAGCAGCAATGATCGCCAGTACCCCTGCAAAATCCTGATTTTGTTTTAACTGGTCTGCTACATTTCGAATAAAAATTCCATTCTGATCTTCCGGGTTTATGTATTTCTTGTCTTTTAAGTATTTTTCCAGACTGCGCTCAAAGGCCATTGCTCCGGTATATCCCAGTTCTTCTTTAAAACCTATTACGATCTGGTTAATTTTATCCGTATTCTTTTCAATTAATTGACGGGTGGTGTATGGCATATAAATCTGCCTTTCCTCATTGTCTCCCCCATCGTCTTGAAATACACCTATAACTTTGAAAACACTACCCCCAACATCAATAAATTGACCCATGGAATTATTGGTTCCGAATAAGTCTTTCTCTACCAACCTGCCTATTGCCACATTCTTGGTCCTATTCTTAACATCTTCCTGATTGATGTACCTTCCTTTCATCATGATGGTCTTCTCAGCAAATTGTTGCCCCCAGTCCACACCGATCGTGGTATAATTGTTAGACTCCTCTTTGTATTTTACGAGGGCGCTTCGAAAAATTCGTGGAGAAATGTAGTCGACAAACATGGAGAAATTCTTCTTGATATCCTCCAGGTCATCATTTTCGAATTCAATTTGCCTTAGGGATTTATACCCTTTATAAGGCATGGAAGTCCTGCCAGGAAAAAGGTAGATTACATTGGTAGCGTCCTGGGAGAAAAAATATTCAAAGGTATTCTGAAGGCCGTTCGTCATACCTACTAACCCAACGAAGATCAGTATTCCTAATGACACGGTAAATCCGGAAAGAACAGTTCTTAGTTTGTTCTTACGAATAGTGAGAAATATTTCCTGCCAGGTATCCCGATTAAACATGAGCCAATGCTTTTACCTGTTTTACCTTCTCATCCTTAATGATCACGCCGTCCTTTAAATAGACGATCCGTTTGCACATATGCGCAATATCAACTTCATGGGTCACCACCAGAATGGTATTGCCCAGGTCATTTATTTTTTGAATCAGATCCATCACTTCGTACGAAGTTGTACTATCCAGGGCCCCCGTTAGCTCATCGGCCAATAAAACCTTAGGTTCTGCTACCATGGCCCTGGCAATGGCTACCCTTTGTTTTTGACCCCCTGATAGTTCGCTGGGTAAGTGATGCGACCATTCTTTAAGACCCACCTGATCCAAATACTTCATCGCCTTTTCCTGCCGTTGTTTTCGCGGCATCCTTTGATAATACAGTGGCAAGGCCACATTCTCTAAAGCTGTTTTGTAATTTATTAGGTTGAAGGATTGGAAAATAAAGCCTAAGAACTTATTCCGGTAGTTAGCTGCTTTCGTCTCGTTCAGGTTTTTGATGGGAATGCCATCCAGGATATATTCTCCCTCATCGGCCACATCTAACATTCCAATAATATTCAGTAAGGTTGATTTGCCGGATCCGGAAGATCCCATAATAGCAACCAATTCCCCATCATCGACATTAAAATCGATTCCTTTAAGAACATGGAGAGCATTGCTACCCATTTTATATGATTTATGAAGATTTTTTATCTCGATCATGGTTGGTGTTTTAAGTTAAGTCGATTCCAATCCTACGATAGGACTCGCAAGATGTTAAATTGTTACATTTTACCCTCAAAATATTTTGTTAAATAACCTATCCTCCAAATTCTTCAGGCTTTATAGCATTCCAAACTTTTATCTGGTCTTCCTTATTTATGCCGGATTTTATTTCTACATAAATTCCATCACTAATTCCCAGCACCAGGTCTTTTCTTTCAAATTGCTGGTCCCCATTAGCAATCTCCACAAAGGGTTTTTTGGTGTCCTGATCGAACTGTACCAAGGCCTCCTTGATAGCCAGTACACTGTCCGCACGACCTAATATAATGGAAGCATTGGCACTTAAACCAGCGCGGATAAATACGGTATCCCCTTTCTTGAGTGTTCCTTTTATTTCGAACTGAATGGCGCCATTTTCGGCATTCCCTTTTGGGGCTATATAATCCAGAACCGCTTCGAATACCTTATTTTCAATGGCCCCAACGGTAATTTCCAATGGAAGATTTTCTTTGATCTTACCTACTTCCGATTCGTCTACCTTGCCCTCGAAGATCATCTTATTTACATCGGCGATCGCGGCAATGGTGGTCCCTTCATTAAAATTATTGCTCTCAATAACCTGGTTCCCTACTTCAACGGGTACTTCCAGGATCATACCGCTTACCGTAGCCCGGATCATAGTATTAGCTGTATTTCCATACCCTTTGGTAGTTCCTGTTTGTACAATATCGTACCGTTTGTTTGCTGCGGAATACGCTTGTTTTGCCTGGTCATACGTTACCTGTGCCCTTTCCAGATCTACCTTGGAAATCACACCTTTATTGAAAAGTTCACTTTGTCTGTCAAAATTCCTTCGTTGATCCTCCAGGGTAATCTTGGCATCGTCAATGGCATTTTTTGCATCATTCAATGCATTTAGGTTAGGCACCACTTTTATCTTTGCGATCAAATCGCCCGATTTTACATAGTCGCCCCCAATTACATAGATCTCCTGTATGACTCCCGATATATTGGGTTTTATTAAAACCTCTTCCAACGGAAGAATGCTCCCTGTCGCTACGGTCTTTTTGATAATCGTCCTTGTAGTTGCCTGTTCCGTTTCATACACAACCGGATCTTCTGCATTTTTTTGGTAGAGGTAATACATGGAGGCCCCAAAGGCAACAATTATTATAATTAAGATGACTAGGGTTACTGATTTTTTCATTTTCTATGATTTGTATTTGATTGATTTTCTTATTAAAAAGGTTCTTTTATTCGGTTCTCAACGCATCTATAGGCTTAACTTTAATGGCACTTTGGGCTGGGATAAAACCCGCCAATAGTCCTGATATCATTAATATCATAAGGGCCCCAACCACGACTCCCAAACTTACACTTGGGTTCATAAACATGTCTACAGGGCCATTGGCATCGAGCAGTGCGTTAACCCCATAAATAAATAGGGCACCCACAATGATCCCGGCCATCCCTGAAATAATTGTCAGGAAAATAGATTCTAAAAGGATCTGTTTTTTTATAGACCAGGGGTCTTCCCCCAGCGCCCTGCGTATCCCAATTTCCTTGGTCCTTTCCTTTACTACAATCAACATAATATTGCTTACCCCAATAATCCCTGAGAGCAATACTAAAATGCCCACGAAATACCCTATAAAACTCATGGCTCCGAATAAACTTTCAACCCTGTTATATTCCTCATACAAATCAAAGAACCCTACTGCTCTGGTATCTTCCGGATGTACCTTATGAATTGTTTTCATCTCATTTATAATCCGCTGCTTTAAATTGGTAATGGGAAATCCATCTTTGGCAGTAATGGCCATCCATCCAACATTATTGCCCCTGTTAAATGCCTGAGAAAAAGCGGTAAAGGGCACATAGATCTCTTTTTGTCCTTCCTCTCCATTTCCATTATTACTTTTTTTCTTATAGGTCCCTATCACCATAAAATTAACCCCCTGAATTTTTATATTGGTGCCTAAAACGTCCTCTCCCTTATCAAACAATTCATTTTTTACCCCAGTGCCTATGACCGCAATTTTTCGTTTTTCATTGATGTCGTTCTGGTTTAAAAAACGGCCAGATGTAATGGTCATTGGTTCTTGCATGATAATTTCAGGGTAATCTCCATAAACATTATAGGCTCCTACTTTTAGTCCTCTTACAACATTATTATTACCGCCAAATCCACCTAATTGATTTCTTGGAGATATATATCTAAGTTCCGGAAATTTTTCCCTCAGCGTAGCCACGTCTTCGATCTTGTAATTAAATCGCCTGCCTATGGGCAATCCCTTATACGCCTTGGTGGTACTTCGTGTCCACATAAACATGGTATTGGTAGCGATATCGCCAAAATCTGCCCTGATACCATTTTCCAGCCCTTTTCCTGCCGAAAGCAGAATAATTAAAATAAGTATCCCCCAAAATACTCCAAAAGCGGTAAGGACCGTTCTGAACCAATTCGTGGTTAAAACCTCCAATATCTCTTTCCAACGATCCCTGTTAAACATAGTTGTGATATCCTTTATTCATCTCGTAATGCCGTAATGGTATGTACACTAGCTGCCCTCCAGGCTGGGAAAAATCCTGCAATAGCACCTGCCAGTATCAGCACAAATACCGTGGTTAAGGCCACATTAAAATTGACAGAAGGGTTTAGAACATAATCTACCTCTATATTCGGACCTACCAACTCTAATAATCCCATGCTGAATATAAGGCCTGTGAAACCAAAAATGGTAGTAATAAAAATGGCCTCATGCAGGATCATACCTACAATAGACCAGGGTTTTGCCCCCAGTGCTTTACGGATCCCTATTTCCCGTGTTCGTTCTTTGACAACAATCAACATAATATTGCTAACCCCCACAACACCGGCAATGATGGTACAAATACCTACGAACCAGAAGAAAAATTTAATATTCCCTACCAGGCTAAAGTAGCGTTTTGCTTCTTCAAGGGCACTCCAAACCTGTATGGCACTGGTATCATCAGGGGCTACTGTATGAACCTGTTGTAAATAGGTTCGTAAGTTGTCTTTAAAGGCGATTGCCTGTACTACAGCCTGGTCAAAATTCTCAACGGGAGGCAGAGTATACGAAATATTGTCGATGTTATTAGCCCCATTAAATACCTTTTGGGCTGTTGTAATAGGAATATATATGCGTTCTTCTTCCCGTTCTTCGTTTTCATCAAAAACACCTACTATTTTAAAGAGTACTCCCGAAATATTAATGAATTCTCCAACCGGCGTGTTGACTTCTTTAAATACGTCCTGCTTAATTTTTTTACCTATTATCGCTACTTTACCTGTACTTACCTCGTCCTGATAATTCAAAAAGCGACCTTCGTGCATTTTTTGATTATCTATAAATTGATAGTCATAAGAAACGCCACGGACACCATAAACCAAGGCTTCTTTACCATAATTAACTGATACATTTCGAACGAAAATTAACGGGGACTTGTATTCTATTTTATCGGCGTATAATGCCGTTGCTGTCTCATAATTTTCATTACGCAATTGGATTCTCCTGCCAGGATTGAGCCCTCTATATCCTTTACTGGTTATGCCAGGCCATACTTCAACGATGGTAGTGGCATCTTGTTCAAATTCATGGGCTATTCCATTTTGCATGCCCTGCCCAAAACCCAAAAGAATCACAAGCATAAAAATACCGGAGGCCACGGATAAACCGGTAAGAAAAGTGCGTAGTTTATTTTTTCGGATGGTGTCGAAAATCTCTTGCCATCTTTCGATATCGAACATTGAGTTGGTATTATTATATAATGGAATACATTATATAGACTTCCAAGTTCGCAATTTGTTACAAAAACTTGTTTAAAAGCGTGTTAAAATTAGGACGATCTAATTACGATCGCATTTTCCGGTAAATAATAAAGAAAAGCGCGCCAATTAGAATGTAAGGTATTGCCATTAAGTAAACGATACCGTTATTGATACCCTCAGCAACCGTTGAATTTTCCTCACTTTCCAAAACAGCCCGGCACATGGCACATTGAGCTTCTGAGGTATAAGGAACCAGCAGCAAGAGCAACAGTAGTAGTGCTAAACGTTTTTTAAGATTACGATTCATTTTAACATCCTTAATTTGCTTCCATCAATACGCATAATACGGTGCTATCATTATATAAACTACCACCCCTGTTACGGCAACATACAACCAAATTGGAAAAGTGATCTTTGCCAGTTTCCTGTGCCTCTCAAAGTTTTTTAGATAGGCTCTGGCATAGGTGAGCAGCACTAAAGGGATAATAGCTACCGACAGGATAATATGTGTTAGCAAGATAAAATAATATAGATACTTTATAACCCCTTGCCCCCCAAAGGGCGTAGAATCTGAGGTCATATGATACGCTACATACATCACCAGGAATAAAAGGGATAATGCAATGCATCCGGTCATGATATTTTGATGCAGCTGGCGCTTTCCGTTTTTTATTGCCAAAACAGCGACTATTAACAAAAAGGCGGTTACTCCATTGATGGTTGCATAGATCGGTGGTAAAAAACTCAATGGTTCCACATTCGGCAAACGGACCCGAAACAATGCAGCTACCACTATAGGTATGATAATTGAAATGATGGTGATTCCTCTGTTAAATCGTTTTTCCTTTAACGCAGTAGCATCCATGTATTACTCTTGTAATAATTTTTTAATGTCCTCTTTTAAAATACTGATTTGTTCTTCTTCCCCATCTATATTTTGGCCCTGAGATGGTTTAATAGTTCCCCTGTAATAAATGAGGGGATTGCCAAAAGCATCTTTCCTGGACCTTAGATATCCATTCTTGTCTACCAGCGCAAAGAGCCCGGAATGTTCAAAACCCCCGGGTACATCCGGAGAGCTTGCTGCAAATATATTGAAGCCAACATTGGCCAGATCAAAGATCTTTTCTGAATCTCCTGTTAATAGGTTCCAGTCCAGATCCGTGATCCCATATTTTTCTGCATATTCTTTTAGCACCATTGGGGTGTCGTATTCAGGATTGATAGTAAACGAAGCGATACCAAAATTTTGAAATTCCCGGAACTCATCCTGTATTTCCACGAGGTTTTGGTTCATAATGGGGCAAATGGTGGGACAGGTGGTAAAAAAAAACTCAACCACATAAACTTTCCCTTTATAGTCCTGGTTGCTGATCCATAAACTATCCTGATTCAAAAAATTAAAAGCAGGTACCTTTCGTTTCTTGCCATCGAGCGTAATATACTCCAATGGCCTTTCTCCACCAGTTTCTACATTCATACGGGTATTTTCCACCACAGTGCCGCGTTTTATCCTATCAACGATCCTTGGAATAAAAATGATCCCGAAAATCAAAATGATGGCGGATACCCATACGTATGTATATTTATTCTTCATTGCCTATTGCTGCGTGCATTGTTCTTTTTGAGAGCTAAACGGTATTCTGCCAGGATGATCTTAACATCGTCTTCCATCTTATTATTTAATTCGGCGACTGAGTTCGTATTAAAGCCATATTTGGTGCCTTCGTCCTCATCATCCGTTCTCCCCCGGAGGTTCTTATCCTTATCAATTATAAAGACATAAGGAGTTCCCATATTATCATCCAACAATACATCGGTCTTTAATGAGTTAAAAAAATACTGAATGGCCTCATCGTCCGCAAACAAAAATTTCCAATTCCTGATATCGGTTAAGTTACCAAGTTCAGCTTTAAGTTCTTCCACTTTTGGCTGGGTGCCCAATGGCATCACCATGATCATCTGGAAATCATTGAATTCATAAAAGCGTTTATAGATCTTTTGATTGAGGTTAAAGGCATTGCCTTTTTTTATTTCCAAGTCTCTTCCTAAAAAACCCAAGATAGTTATTTTGTCCTGCAGGGTACTGCTGGCATCCAAGATACTAACATCCTCCACTTGCTCAGTTAAAGTGGGGAGTTTTCCGAAATTATTGACCCCGGAGGCAAAGAACAAGTAAGCAACCAGGGGAAGCACAAATAAAACCACCAGGACAAAGGTCTTTTTCATAGTCTTAGTTATAGGCGTTACAAAAATAAAAAAGACGGTTGTTATACCGTCTTTCTTTGATGTTAATTCCTTGTTAGAAATTCCAGGTTACGTACCCATCTTTAAAGATATTATAGATATAATCTGCTTCGAAGAGTAAAATGAATATAAGGTAACTCACCAAAAAAATAGGTGTCCATACAATAGCTCTTCTCAATGAACTCTTTTCGTCGCGTAGGTGCATAAAATCCCAGGCAATGTAATAGGCCTTTACGAGCGTTAATATGATGAAAATCCAGTTTAATACTTTCATCCCAATAAAGGTATTGGCGGTTAGCACCTCAGGTTTGGTAATACCAAGGGCGACTTCTACCGTTGTAACTATGGTTAGAAATACCAATACTCCCCAAATCTTTTGGGTATTGGATTTGAATTTCAAGGTCCCCCTGAATATTGCTAATTTATGTTCGTGCGACATATGTTATTTTTTAAGTAATTATAATCTGTCTTTTAAAATTTATACAAGATAGAAGAATGTAAATACGAATACCCAAACTAAATCTACAAAGTGCCAGTATAGCCCCACTTTTTCGACCATCTCATAATGCCCTCTTTTCTCATAGGTGCCCAGGATTATATTAAAGAAGATAATGATATTGATCATTACCCCGGAAAATACGTGAAAGCCGTGGAAACCTGTGATAAAGAAAAAGAAATCGGCAAAAAGTCGGCTTCCATATTCATTCCGAATCAAATTAGCTCCTTCGACCACCAATTTGGCGTCTTTAATTTTAGCCAATGACTCTTCACGGGTTAGCAAAGTCTTTTCTCCTTCTTCAGTAATGGTTTCGGTCTGTATCAGGATGTTGGGATTCGCCATGAATCCTTCGGTCACTTCATTCAGTGAATAACTGGGCAGTGGCGTTTCCTCATAATACCATACCCCATTCTTTTTTTCATGGCCTACCCTTTCACCGGGAATTGTCTTGGAAAAATCGGCCAGGGCTGCGCGTTCGCCCGAATCTGCCTTTACAAATTGTAAGATACGTCCTCCTTTGGTTTCCAATGCCCCGTAATCGCCCTTAATAAAAGTAGCCCATTCCCAAGCCTGGGAGCCAACGAAGATAGCCCCCCCTATGATGGTAAGGAACATATAAAGGATAACTCTATTCTTCATCATTCTGTGACCGGCATCCACAGCGAGTACCATGGTTACGGAAGACATGATCAGGATAAAGGTCATAAAAGCCACGTAGTACATTGGGAAATTCCCATGAACAAATGGTACGTGGGTAAAGACCTGATCGGCTATAGGCCAGGTCTCAATAAACTTAAATCTGGAAAAACCATAAGAAGCTAAAAATCCGGAAAAGGTCAAGGCATCTGAAACGATGAAAAACCACATCATTAATTTTCCATAACTAGCACCTAAAGGCCGGTTTCCACCGCCCCAAACATTTTCTTCTGTACCCGTTGTTATTGTAGAATCCATAAAGTAGTACGCGTGTTAATTTAATTTTAGCAAATTTACATTTTTTTCAACTATAGAAAAGAGATTCGTCTTTTCTAAACCAACTTTATTTCCACAGATTACTGAAAGAAATAAAAAAAGAGCATCAGGTAGACCCATAACAGATCCACAAAATGCCAGAATGTGGCCCCTAACTCCATTCCCAGGTAACCCTGAGACGTATATTTTTTTCTATGCTGATTCCATAAAACCACTACCAAAGAAATAAGCCCTGCAGCCACATGAACAACATGTACAGCAGCGATCAGGAAAATATAGGACATAGTGATATTACTGGTAGGTCCCGTAAAATAATAGCCCTGTGCAATGATCTCAGAAAATCCACGAAATTGAAGAACCACAAATACAATTCCCAGAATAAAGGTGGCATATAACCAATATGTACTCGACTTTTGATCGTCTTTTTTTACTGCCTTTTTCGCTAAGATATAGGTTAGGCTGCTTAGAATGATGACTATTGTACTATAATAAAAGGCTTTGGGAAGCTGAAAATCCGTGAGCCAGTCTTCCCTGGAACTGCTAACGATAAAAGCACTTGTCCAGCCTGCAAAACCCATCAATAAGCTAATGATACCAAACCATAGCATCATTTTTTTTGCTCTTGCATTTTTCTCTTTTTCAGTTCCCTGTGTAAGATCCATACTTTCTTATATAAATTTATCTGCGACGTAGACTATTTGCATGAGGCTAATGTAACTAATACTCGCAAACATTAATTTCTTCGCCGTTTTATTATCTCTTTTTTCATATAGCCTGAAGGCAAAAACAAGCATGACCATCCCCAAAATAAAAATCAATATGGCCGCCGGAACAGACAATTGCAGCCTTCCTGTTATCCCCAGAACAGGGATCACAGAAATAACGATCATCCAAATGGTGTACATAATTATTTGTATGGCAGTTCCCTTATCCTTTTCACCGGTAGGCAGCATCTTGAACCCTCCTTTTTTATAATCCTCATCCAGTAACCAGGCCAGCGCCCAAAAATGGGGAAACTGCCAAAAAAACTGGATCATGAACAAGGTGCCTGGTTCTATTCCAAAATCGTTGGTAGCTGCCACCCATCCCAACATAAAAGGTATGGCACCCGGAAAGGCGCCTATGAAAACGGACAACGGGGTTTTCGTTTTTAGGGGGGTGTAAACACTTGTATACAGAAAAATGGAAATGGCTGCAAACATTGCAGTTTTTGGGTTCAGGATATATAATGTTACTACCCCTAAAACCGTCATGATCACGGCAATAGTAAGGGCAGAGGAAACAGACATCCTTCCGGCCGGAATAGGCCTGTTCTTCGTACGGGACATTAACGCATCCAGATCTTTTTCAATGATCTGGTTGAAAGCATTGGAAGCGCCTACCATGCAATACCCCCCAAATGCGAGGAGCAACAAGGGCATAAATTCTACCTCATAGGCCCCTAATAAATAACCAGCTATAGATGAGAAAACAACACTTATTGCAAGCCTTGCTTTGGTAATCTCCTTAAAATCGGCAAAAATCAACGCCAGAGAATTGGTCTTTGCTGAGCCTACAGCCGTCTTCATCTATTTATTAATGAGTTCGCAAAGATACAGTCCTCATCATTTTTTTGCAACGAATTGGAGGTCTTTATAGTATCTTTAGAAAAAGACGATTAATTAACTTTTATTTTAAGAAATGAGAACGAAAATTGTTGGCACTGTGTTCTTCCTGGCTTCCTTTGTCCATGGAATTTCAGGATTGAACGCCCAAAACAATGAGGTAGTCATTCAGATCGACACCCTTTCGGACAAGGTTTATATGTTAACCGGTCAGGGAGGTAATATTGGGATTTATGTAGGGGAGGATTACGTTTTTATGATCGATGATCAATTTGAACGATTGAATAAAAAAATAAAGGCAGCCATTAGCACCCTGTCTAATAAGCCTATTGGCTTTCTGTTCAATACGCATATGCATGGGGATCATACCGGGGGCAATGCCAGTTTTAATACGTTGGAAACTACTGTGGTTGCCCATGACAACGTTCGAAAACGTGTACAAGAGCGGGAACAAAAAAACATGGAGGAACAAAAAATTACCACGGCCTATTACAAAGCAATGCTTCCCGAAGTAACCTTTTCGGATGATATTACCTTTTTTGAAGGTGACGAAACCATCATGGCATTCCACGTACACAACGCGCATACAGATGGTGATGCCCTGGTTTATTTTCTCACCAACAATGTGCTGCATATGGGCGACACCTATTTTGCGGGTCGCTATCCTTATATAGACCTCGCCAGTGGTGGTAGTGTGGACGGACTCATTCAAACCCAAAAGAAGGCCTTAATGGTCATCAATGACGAAACGGTAATTATCCCAGGACACGGAAGACCTTCAACAAAAAAGGAACTGCAAGCATATGTTGCTATGCTGGAGGACATTAAGGCAAAGGTTCTCAAAGCCATTGCAAGTGATGCTTCGATTGACGAAGTAAAAGCCGATGCTTCCATTGCAGCGTCCTATGATGCAAGTTATGGAGTTGGCTTTATAAAACCCGATGTTATCCGTGCAACTTTTTATACCAGTTTAAAAAAAGGACTAAAATTAGAATAGGATTAAAAAAAAACCCTGACGTTACCGTCAGGGTTTTTTGAATTATTTTGAACTGTTTTATTATTGTAGCTTAAAGGTAATCGGGATACTAAATGGAACCCGTACGGCTCTTCCTCGTTGTTTTCCAGGAGTCATCCTTGGAAGTTTCTCAATGATCCGCAAAGCTTCTGCTTCCAGGTTCTTGTCCGGGCCACGATACCTAATATTACCAATGGTACCATCTTTTTGGATAGTAAACATCACATTTACCCTTCCCTGAACCCCCATTTCCTGGGCGATCTCCGGATAACGGAAATTCTTTACAATGTGTTTCTGAATCATTTCATTGAAGCAGGCTCTCTTATCGCTGGCTCCTTCACAGCCCGGAAAGATCGGCACATCCTCAATTACTGCGAAAGGTACGTCTATATCCAGATCATCTTCTTCAACCGCTACATCCTCTACTTCTATTACTTCTTCTTCCTGACTAGTTTCTGTTGATTCTATTACTGTTTCTTCCACTTCCGCCTCATCTTCAACTACCTCTATCACTTCAGGTGCAGAAGGTGGTGGTGGTGGTGGCGGAGTTTTAATTTGTTCCGTCATAGGCACTTCCTCATCAAGGGCGTCTTCCACATTAAGGGAGATATCATAATCCGCTGACTTCTCATATGTTTTCCATTCAAAAGCACCCCAAACAAGTGCCATTACCACGGCCAACCCTACGACAAAATAGAGACTACTATTATTTCTTAAATCGGCTTTTGGATTCTTTTTCAGTTCCATAATTCAAGTATTTAATGTTTGCTAATTTAACTATTAATTTATTAATCCTGCAATTAAATTTCCCATTTTAACTGCGATCTTTTAGAAAAGAGCGCCATAATGAACAGGATTCCTAAAATAGCCCCCAGACTATTTGCCAGGACATCTAAAAGTTCCCCACTCCTGTCGGTTGTAAAACTACTTTGAATTACTTCAATAATTATACCATAAATTATGAGTCCAAAGACCGTAATCAATAAGACTTTTGATTTCTTTATTTTACCCGAAGTTTGTTCTCGCCCAAAGAGACATCCAAGGACACTTGCAGTAAAATAAAAGAAAAAATGGACTACTTTATCAAAATTCGGGATTTGTATGGAGGGCATATCATCATCCGGGAAAGACAGGAGGCTCAGTGCCGTTATGAATACCATCCAGCCAAGAAAACTAAATAAATACTTATGCTTATTAAGCACCCACTAATTCCTTGTAGTCAGCATCACTCATCAGGTCATCGATCTCTGAGGTATTGCTGAGCTTTATTTTGATCATCCATCCTTCTCCGTAGGGATCCGTGTTTACCTTTTCTGGCTCGTCTTCCAAGGCTTCATTGAATTCTACAATTTCACCACTTAATGGCAAAAAAAGATCCGAAACCGTTTTTACAGCTTCGACCGTTCCGAAGACCTCCTCTTTTTCCAGTTTTTCATCAAGGGTTTCTACTTCCACATAGACAATATCTCCCAATTCTCCCTGTGCAAAATCAGTGATCCCAACAGTTGCGATATCCCCTTCAATACGTATCCATTCATGGTCCTTTGTATACTTCAATTCAGATGGTATGTTCATTTCCTTCTATTTTGATATGCTGGCAAATGTAAAGGATTCTGACAAGGATTTCAAAAAAGTATTCAGGAATTGTCGCAGCGCATTCAATCGCGGCTATTAGCATTATCGACAAAACGAATTTGGGGAAGACAAAGTACTATTTGAGGAAGTCTTCCGGTATTAATTTCCAAAATTATACCTCAACGTAAAGCCTGTATTTATGGTCGTTTGAGGAAAGGCGGTAGACACGGCAAATTGAGAGAAGGAATGATCATAAAAGAACAATGCATTTAAACTCTTGCTCAGGGCATAATCTGCGGTAAACTTTACAGATACAAGATTTTGACCAGACGTTATTTGGTTGTTATCCAGGTCCAGGTTTCTGATGATAGTGATATTGTCCCGCAAAGTAACATCTGCCTTAAGGTTAAGATCTCCCTTCAGCCGTTGTTTTTCACCGCCTATATTGGTCACGAACTTCACATCCTTAAAACGATATCCCAGTCCCAAAGTATATTCCTTGCCGTTGATCTCTGTTAAGAGATTGTTGTCAAAACTTAAGGAAAGGGCCCGGTCTGCACGAACTTCGGCCAGTACACTCAAAGAATTCTTCATTTCAAAGTCGACCCGCATCAAAGGATTAAATTGATCTGTCAATACTACATTATTAATAATGTTCTCCGATAGGAAATCCTGATTTTCAGGATCGATCGTACCATTCTGCCTTTCCAGATTGGTCTGGAACGAATTGATGCTATAGGCTGCCCGGTAACCGTGGCTTAATGAGAACCGCTTAAATTTCTTTTTAAACCATTTATTTCGCATTAGTCCGGTATACTTCAAATTCCAGTTAGGGATGGGAATATCCCTGAAAGCATCCAGATTTACCCTATTCACGTCCTGTCCTGAATAGGCCGCAAAAAACGCCGGAAGCAGCACATCCTGACTCGTTTTTCCATAGCGGATAGGGAAACCATCAGCGTCCAATCCTTCGTCTGCCCCTGCCCTGTCCGATAACACCCTATTAGCGATAACGATCCTGTTTTCTTTAAAAATTTCAAAATTATCGGATATATTCTCATCACTCTTTGAGAAGAAAGTACCGATCATTATGGTGGAAATACTAAAATTACCATAGGTATTAGGGGTTTGGGCAAGGTACTCGCCCGACTCTATTTTAAAATTTTCCTGCAGACTGCTCGAATATTGCCGGTCTGCCACAAGATCGATGGTCAAATCCTGCAAGGGCTGTGCTGTGGCCGTAACGTTCAACTGCTTATTGGTTCGTTTTATAAACTGTTCGTTAAATTCAGGAAAAGTGGTTAGCCATCCGTTCCTTGCGGCTTCAAAACGTACATCGGCCTGGCTCCCAAAGATAAATCCAATAGTAGGTCGGGCGGTACCGATGAATCCTATAGATTGGGTATACCCGGGTAACACCTGGCCATTATTTTCATTGTAATTTACATTGAGTCGTTTCACCATGGTCAACACATCTACGGCCGTATTCCATAATCCGCTCGTCTTTTTACTAGTAGCTTCCTGGGTCCCTGTGGCCGGATTTCCTGCTTTATCACGTCTTACCGGTGCTGTACTTCCTTTGCCTGTATTTTTCTTTAACCCGATCTGGTCATAAAAACGCTGCATATTAAAAGTTGCCGTTATATTATGGGTATTTGCATTCTGAATGGTATTAATATCCTCTCCGGTTACCTCCCGGATGGCATCGCCCCCTCTTTGCCAATCAAAATTACTGGTATAGGTATACTGGGCGTTGATAAAATCAAGGATAGGGATCTTATTCAATGGCAGTTCATAATTTAATTGCATCTGCTGCGCATGTCGGTTGGGTTCGCCAATATCAAAAAATCCATCCCAAAGGTTCAATTCCTGATTTATTAAGGAGTTGGGGTTTCCTTCCTCTTCAAAATAGTTCCGAACAATGTTGTTATTGGATGCCGTAAGATTGAGTCGCAACGATTTTGTAAGACTGTAATTCAAGGCATATTGCCAGTTGAATAAGTAATTTCGCTGCTGTAACAAGGGCAATTCCAGCCGCTCTACACCCGGCTCCAGCACATCCCTAAACCGCTGTTGGTTGAATTGCCGGTTGATGTCGGATTGCACCGAAATACTGGTGGGCAATAGGTTGAAATTCAGGTCTTTTAACCATTGCCAGTATTTTCCTCTGAATAAGGAATCGTTTTTCGCAAAAGGGGCAACGGTTACCGGTTGGAAATTATGGTTGTAGACAAATCCGGTTTTTACTTTCTGGTCTCTTAAATTAGCAATTTCAAAATCGCGGTGCTCAGTTTCGTTATAGGAATAGTTAAATGTAAAATTCTCGATATCGTAAAAATTGGCCTCTCCTTCTTCTCCCCGGTTCTTGCGAATCCCAATAAAATTTATACTGGTCCTTTTTGTATAATCCTCGGCCTGTTCCCTGATCTCATCTGCTTCTTGTTGTGTAGCTGCGGTAGCAATTCTGTCTTCGAGCCTCAAGTCGTCATAGACTGGATCGAATTCTGGAGTAACCAGTTGTTCGGAGATACCATAATTAAAGGGAATTTGCAGGTTCCATTTTGTTGGCAATAATTGTCCCACTTCAACATTGGTGACCACATCATAGGATACGGCATCTTCACGAGCCCGTTCATTGGGCATCTGGTCTATAGCACCAAATCCGGAAGTACTTTTACTACCCGTGGCAGATACGTTCGCAAAATCGGCTACATTCCCATCTATAGCCGCGATGGCAGCCCAACCACCCTGGTTATCTAAGCCTGCCAGGCGTAATTCATTGAACCAAACTTCACCCCGTGCCGGAACATTATCTATATTTTTTACACCCACCATCATGCTTCGTATGCTTCCTAGGGAAGGATTACCACGGATACCAATTCGCAGTTGTCCCGGGGTTCTTGGCGCAAACTCATTTACAGGTATCACTTCTCCATTTACAACTTCATAATAATTTATATCTCCAAGGGTTTGGTCTGCAATTCCCTGCGATTTTACTTTTTTCAGGTCGTTTAGGTCAATATCCAGTTCATTGATGTCGGGCCAGATCTGCTCTGCAGAACTGGATCCAAAAGGTGTAAGTTGAAGTGGAACTTCAACCTGATAATAATTCTCTGAAAAATCTGTCCCAATTCGCAAAAACCCAACCAGCGGAACATCATCATCCAAATAATCTGAGTTCAGGATTTTTTCGGCATGCATAAACATTTTTAATCGTTCATATTGACGCACATCGATGTTCACATTTTTAAATACCCCTCGTGAATCTTGCGGCTCTAAATTTTCAATAACAAAGGATAGTGATTGTTCATTTTGCCGAATAATGGTATTGTTGTTATTTAGCTGTTCCCTTAGTACTCCGGGCGGCAGCACATAGGGAATAGGTATTCTCGAATTGTTTTCCTCAATGTTCACTGTATTTACATCCACAATGGTTCCGTCATCTGAAGGATCGTCATTATCGGATTCCAGGGTCTTGGTATAATTTCTCCAATCCCCTCTTACCAGGTCCAGGGTTGCAAACCTCAGTACCACATTATCTGTAAAACCGGTTAGGTACATCCGCATAAAACTGATGGACCTAAAATCTGCAATACCGCCTATGGCATTGGTAAAATCGTTCAATGGAATTTTATACTGAATCCAACGCCTGTTTAACTGCGACCCATTGGGTAAATTGGGGGTTACCCCTTCTTTAATATCCGTAACATAGGGATCGTTTATCGTAGTATTGGGTCTAATCTGGATGCGATATTCATAATAACTGTTGATCGTATTCATCGTTAGGTCCCGGTCTACATCCTCGACATCGGGCAAAGTCGTAGACCCCCTGTTGGTGTTGGTTACTGTAACGGGTGAATTTCCATCCGGATTATTAAAATCGAAATAGCGTTCCAGGATACTTCCTTCGCGATTCAAGTAATATTGATAGTTATCCAGTGCCGGGTCTTCTGCAGGGCCATTATAGCCCAGGGTAGCTTCTTCGGGGTCGTCCAATCCATCGAAGCCAAGATCCTGTAACCCTCTGTTGGTCTCATCGGCATCGAATGCGTAAACCAGCGATTGCGTAGCCGGCACCTTACCCCATATGGTATTTGTTGTAAGGTCATTGCTGTTTACCCCGGGTAAGCCATTTTCATATTGTTTCCTTCCATCTGCCAGGATGTCTTCAGAGATGTTCCCCAAATTAAAGACCAGCTCACCGGGACCGGTAGCAATCCCGTCCACATAGGGATCCATAACCCAAAACTGCACGAATTCTACATTCGATTGTTCAAAATTGGTGCTGCTTAAAGACCGCATGATTCCCGCCCATTTTTCATTGGGCAATTCGGCGCCAAAACTTGGATTGGCATTGTAAGGCCCCTTTTGAGTTGGATAATATGCCAGATCGAGCGTGTTTTGTACGGTGGTTTGTCCCTGTGCAATATCGACCTGGGGAAATACTTCATCAATAAAAACGCGCCTGGTTTCATTTGAGGAAAGATCGTTATCAGTAATCCCTGAGGGTCTTTGATTGGTGAAAAAGATGGGATCTATGGTATACCACGCCATTTTAGCCCTTTCATAGCCCACTTCAAGATCGCTTTCACCTTCATCAAGAAACTCAAGCGGTGCACTGGCAAGAGACCACCCCAATGAGGAGCGTATATCGATCAATGCCTGCGCCCCTTCAAAATCATCCAGATAGGTCGTGGTCTCACCTCTAAAATCTGCATTCTTGGGGGAATTTGGGATCAGATATGCCACTTCGCCCCGTACCGAAATATTGGATGGAACATCGGTGTCTATGTTAGGTAATTTATTGACTAGTCGGGTTAGGAATGGAACCTCCGTAGAATAGTTCCCATTAAGACCAAAAATTGTATTATTTACCGGCTCTATCCCAAAATTAGATTTCTGGGTCAGCGGCCGTTCGTTTAAGTTTAGCAGGGTACCCCCTAACACAAAATTCTCATTGAACTGATGTTCTACGTTCACACCTGTAAACCTCCGGGTTTGCTGCCCAAAGACTGCATTATTCTCTACAGAAATATTAATAGGTGTATTGGATGCCTGTAAACTTGGATCCAGGATCTGAACCGTACCGGCCTGATAATTTACCGTATAGTCTATTCCCTCCTGCAATTGGCGCCCGCCGGCTGTTACACGTACCGAGCCTCTTGGCACATTAAAGGCCCCAATAGGTATACCGCTAGTGCCCTCAGATTTATATCTTCCCTTCAGCCGAAATCTATTTTTCTCGGCATCCTGCAGTGAGGAAGCCTTTGTATTGGCATACATATTTCTGAAGACATACTTCTGCTGGTTTACATTATAGCCCTGATCATTATCTACCTGATAGGTACCTCCACCCAAAAGGTTGAACAGATATTCTCCAAAAGGTTCCACTTTCGTGAATATGATTTGACCTCCCTGTGTATTAACCGTTATGCCGGGTACAAAATCGAAAAATCCGTCTCCCCCGGGTTGTACATCTCGATAAACATTGAGTCGGTCCAGGTTAAACACATCGATCAAGATCCGGTCTTCCAGGGGCTTCGGGGTATTTGGCCAGCCCACATTGGGATCTACAGGTGTAATGTAATTTCGTGGCGTAGGGTCCGAATAGAGAATGTTTAATTTAAAATCGTCCTGACTTAATTGAAAAGCCCCTGTGGAATAAATATTCTTCATCATCAGATCCCAAATAGGATCGTTTACATTGGTGATGTTACTCTTCAGTAGTTTTAAGATAAGGGTGTTGTTGGTGATTGCCGGGGTAACACCGCCAGATACTGTAGTAGCATCCAAACCACCGTTGGCAAATTCTCCAACCTGGTAGACTTCGCCATTAAACGTATATTGAAAGGCAACTGCAAGCACCTCATCATTGCTCAGTCGCTGATTTAATGAGATATAACCCAATTGTGTGTTAAACTGGTAGTCTCTTGTTTGCTCTAATTTCCTTGCATTCTCCAGGATGGCATAATCAAAACCCTGGTTGATCTGATACCCCCCTGCAATATTAAATCCATTATCTACGGTAGCGATATCTCTTATTTCGGCAGTTAAGGCACCCCCACTATTAATCAAGGCCGGGTCGTAATCATTGGCGCCGTTCCTGGGTACGTCCGGATTTGTGGCCGAAAAATTAAAGAAACCGGCCGGATCGCCGTTAGCAATACCGATCCTCGTCTTCTCTTCCAGGGCTTCCCCCAAATCCTGTATAGCGACCACGTTTCGCACATTCAGTGTCTGTTGGCTCCTGTTGGTGACCCATACCTCCAATCGCGTGATCTGTACCTGGCTACGGATATAGGGATAGTTGGCAAGTGCATCATCGTACTGATCCCTGAAATACTGTGAAATAAAGAAATGCCTGTCCTCGTCATAATCAAGGGCCGTTAATTCGAACTCATTCAAGGTACCGCCTCCCTGGGCCACTACCGTATTGTTTTGGGAACGCTGTTCAGAGAAGACAGCTGTAACCGTGGTCTTTCCAAATTGCAATTGCGTTTTAACCCCAAATAGACTTTGTGCCCCGGTGATCAGTGAACTGTTCAAAGGCATGTTTACATTACCCACTTCTATTTTTTGGATAATATCGTCTTCTGTAGGGGTATAGTCTAATTTTACAAGATTCTGAAAATCAAAAGTAGCTTCCGTATCATAGTTTGCCGTAACCTGGAGGCGTTCTCCTACCTTACCCAGCATGCTGAGACTGATACGTTGGTCAAAATCGAACGATAAATTGGTTCGGTTTCTCGGAGATAGTGCAGGGTTGTCATTCTTTTGCCAGATCACACCAAGGTCCATCGCAACAGACCCCTGTGGTATTACCTCAATGGTATTCCCACCAAAAACGGATTCAAAGAAATTATTGTTTACGTAAAAATTGGGCAGCAGGTTTCTTCGCGCCTCCTCACTTCCCGCTTTTTTACCTGAAAAGGCATCTATTTTATCCTTAAAATAGGATTTCATGCTCTCCTTGCGGACCAGTTCCAAATATTGGGCAGGGGTAAGAATAATTGGATAATTAATATCATAATTACCGACACTTTCGGTGTAGATATATCGGTCTAGTTGGGGGTCATATGTATACTTAGATACAATGCTTTTGGGATTCTCCAGCACAATTTTTCCCAGTGCAACTCCTGTTTGTACAGAATCTGTTGGCTGTTCATCCGTTTCCTGGGACCACGTTACAGAAGTCCAAAGAAAAATGAATAATAGGAAAAATAGCTTAAATGAAGATTTAAGAAATGTTTTTGCCCCTGTTTTCAAATTAATTACAAATTTTTAAGCGCAAGTTTAATAATGTCCTCAACGCTTAGTGCAGCATCCTGACTCAATACCTTGTCCACAGCCTTTTCGGACTGCTTTCTAAGAAAGCCAAGAACCTCTAAAGCAGATAACGCTTCTTCTTTATTTGTATTGTTCGAATTTGGGTAAACTTCATCCAGATCGTAAATTTTTAAAACCTTGTCTTTTAAATCCAAAATAACACGCTGTGCTGTTTTGGCACCAATTCCCTTAATTGCCTGTATTGTGGGGGCATCGCCCATGGCAATGGCATCCCTGATTTGGAAGGGCGTCAAAGAGGAAAGCATGGTCCTGGCAGTACTGGATCCAATGCCGGAGACCGATAGTAATAACCTGAAGATCTCTCGTTCCGATTTCTCTGCAAATCCGAAGAGGGAATGCGAATCTTCCTTTATTTGTAAATGTGTAAATAACAGGATATTCTCATCATCGGGTAATTTCGAATAGGTATGCAAGGAAATATTGACAAAATAGCCAATGCCTCCGCATTCTATAACCACGTGAGTGGGATTCTTTTCAACCAGTTTGCCTTTTAAATGGGTGATCATTTAGTAGTTATTAAAGCATTTTTATGAATGATTGTAATTGCCAGTTACTTCTTGTTCCCTTGTTTGGCATTTCTTCGTTTTTCCCGTTCCTGGGCATCTATGACTGCGACCGCCGTCATATTCACCATTTCCTCCACACTGGCGCCTAATTGCAAAATATGCACGGACCGTTTTAGACCCAACATAATGGGGCCTATGGTATCTGCTGCATGCAACTCCTTAAGGAGTTTATACGTAATATTTGCAGCCTCAAGATTCGGAAAAATTAAGGTA
This sequence comes from uncultured Muriicola sp., assembly GCA_945786965.1. GTDB lineage: Bacteria > Bacteroidota > Bacteroidia > Flavobacteriales > Flavobacteriaceae > Muriicola. Next base: position 27,181 of record CALZFZ010000019.1, read on the forward strand.
TTGACTTTTTTTCCAGCTAATTTTGAAAATGGAAACTGACTTTGAAGCAATTCCTTGTTCAATGCAAAGTCGGTTTGTATTTCCCCATCTACCAACAGTTTCGGATGTTTTACGTGAAGTATTTCAACCGCCTCCCTTACCTTGGCAGCATGCGGATGATTGGACGATCC
>CALZFZ010000020.1 GCA_945786965.1 uncultured Muriicola sp.
CCTACATTTAATCTTCAAATTAACCAACAAATTAACTAGTATGTCAGACGATAAAAAAGATTTTGGAGATAAGGCAAAAGATGCCTTTGATGACGCAAAAGAGTCCGCCAAAAAAGCTGCTGAGGAAGCAAAAGAAGCGGCAGGGGATTTTAGTGAAGAGGCTAAAAAAACCGCGAAAGAATTTAAGGAAGGCCTGAAAGGTTCCGGTGGAGAAAACAAGAAGTTACTTGCCGGGATTTTGGCAATTGTCCTGGGCTCATTGGGAATTCATAAATTCATTTTGGGTTATAATAAGGAAGGTATAATTATGCTCGTTGTCACAATTGTTCTTGGGGTTTTTACCTGTGGTATAGGCGCTTCATTAATGGGCCTTTTAGGTCTTATCGAAGGAATAATATATTTAACCAAATCTGATGAGGAATTTTATAACACCTATCAGGTAGGGCAAAAGCCCTGGTTCTAAAATTAAAAAAAGTCAGATTGTAAGGATTTGACTTTTTTATTAATATTTAATATCGTAATATTGCAATATATAAATATGACATGGGTCTTACCAAAACACAAATTTTCGATACCGAACAAAACAAGCTAGCTACGGTTTTTAAAGTCTTGGGGCATCCCGGGCGTATTGCTATTCTGCAATACATCAGCACGCAACATGCCTGTATTTGCAATGATATCGTGGAAGAGATTGGACTGGCCCAGCCAACTATTTCTCAACATTTAAAGCAACTAAAACGCATTGGCCTTATCGAAGGTGAAATAGAAGGAAAGAAAGTCTGTTACTGTATTAACCTTGTAAAATGGAAAGAGATCCAGGAAATGTTTAATAGCTTTTTTAATGAAACAAAGATCAACTGTTGTTAAAACCAATACCTATGAAAACAAATGAGTTCTTAACCCTATTGGAAGATAATCGTACGAATGACCTTGTATTCGAATACCATCCCGGACAGCTGGTCGGGGCTAATTACCATATTACAGAAGTTAAAAATACCCGGATCGAAGCAGTAGATTGCGGAGGGCAGTCAGATGCCTGGAACGAAACGGTCGTTCAGCTTTGGGAAAATCCTTCGGAAAAAACTAAAACAGCCTATTTGTCGACTTTCAAGGCCCTCGGGATCCTGAAAAAAGTGCATTCCATAAAGCCCATAGACCAGAATGCAGAAATAAAATTTGAATATGGAAATCCTGATTTTCATACTGCTCAACTATTTGTAAATGGCTATGAACTTTTAGACAATAGGATTCTTATCAAATTAAGTGTGCAAAGAACACTTTGCAAGGCCGAAGAAGTCTGTGGAGCAACTTCCGCCTTGGAGTTGGAGAAAGCAGGCGGCTGTGATCCTAATTCGGGCTGTTGTTAAATTCTGGAGTATGGAAATCAGAGCTATGAGCCATAAGGACTGGCCTGCAGTTGCTAAAATTTACGAAGAAGGCATAGCAACAGGCTATGCTACTTTCGAAAAGGAAATACCTGCGTATGAGAAATGGGATGAAGCCCATTTGACAGAATGCCGGTTTGTCGCCATCGACAAAAATACGGTATGTGGCTGGGCAGCCCTATCCCCGGTCTCGGGCAGATGTGTTTATGGAGGGGTAGCTGAGGTAAGTGTATATGTTGCCAAAGACTTTTGGGGAAAAGGGGTAGGTAAAAAATTACTCGATTCCTTAATTGACTCCAGTGAAAATAAGGGATTATGGACATTGCAGTCCGGTATCTTTCCTGAGAACTATGGCAGTATTAAAATTCACGAGAAATGCGGCTTTCGATTGATAGGTAATAGGGAACGGATCGGCAAATTGGATGGGGCCTGGAAAGACAATCTGATTTTTGAAAGGCGAAGTAAAACCGTTGGGGTAACTTAACATATTTGTAAAAAGCATAAATTAAAAGAATCAATGCATACCAAAAACATACTCGTGCTTTGCACTGGCAATTCCTGTAGAAGCCAAATGGCACATGGTTACTTAAACAAGCTTTTAACCAACAAAGCGAAGGTATTCAGTGCCGGAATTGAAACCCATGGGCTAAATCCCGGGGCCGTGGGGATCATGAAAGAAGATGGGATCGATATTTCTTCCCATACCTCTAACCATGTTGATGAATATGGCGATATACAATGGGACTATATCATAACCGTATGCGATCATGCGAAAGAAAATTGCCCTTTTATAGCAGCACCAAAGGCCAAACGAATTCACTATAATTTTTTTGATCCCTCTAAAGTAGAAGGTACCAAAGAGGAAAAGCATGTGGCATTTTTAAAAGCCCGGAATGAAATCCGGTCTTTCTGTAAGGATTTTGCTAATTCAGAATTTTCTTAATCGGATTCGTTGTTCTCGGTAAGTTTTCGTTCTAATTCGGCCTGAAATTCTTCCATAACAGGCTTCACCGTACTTTCCGGAAGATCGGCTATTTTGATGTACATCAGTCCGTCTACTGCATTGTTAAACAAGGGATCTACATTAAAAGCAACCACTTTTGCATTTTGCTTTATGTACTTTTTAATAAGCACAGGCAACCGGAGACTTCCCGGCTCTACTTCTTCAATAAGCCTGTCAAATTTATTCAGATCTGCTTCCGTTTCATCAAAGACAAACTCCTTGTCGGCATCTTTCAATTTTACCTTGAATTCCTTTTTTGGATGTATGTACTGAGCTACATACGGGTCCCAGTAATTCGACTTCATAAATTCGATCATCAGGGATTTAGAGAAATTGGAGAACTGGTTGCTAATACTTACGCCGCCAATTAAATATTTATGTTCCGGAAATCGAAGAGTGGTATGCACGATCCCTTTCCAAAGCAAAAATAACGGCATTGGTTTTTGTTGATATTCCTTAACAATATAGGCACGACCCATTTCTATCGATTGCCGCATCATTCCATAGAGTTCGGGCTCAAATCCAAACAAATCCTGGAGATAAAACCCATCGATCCCGAATTGTTCAAAAATTTGAGATCCCATCCCCATACGATAGGCACCTACAATACATTTTTCTTGATCGTCCCACAAGAACAGGTGATGGTAGTAATCATCGAACCTGTCAAGATCTATTGCCTTATTGGTTCCTTCTCCAATGGCTCTAAAAGTAACTTCGCGTTGTCTTCCAATTTCATTCAAAATAAAGGGCATATCCTTTTTCTGGGCAAGGAACACCTCATAATTCTTACTTTGCAATAAACGGCAATCTTTCTCCCGCAACTTCTCAATTTCACCTTGAATTACCTCTTTCCGAACAGCTGTTGCAATCTTTCGTGGCGACTTTGGTATTTTTAAGCTACCTGGGATCTGGTCTATTAAGCGTTCTTTTTCATACGCGTTGGCCAGTATATAGGTCTTTCTTCTCAGCATATCGGTAAATTCCTCGAGCGTTTCTTGCTCCTTTTGGGAAGCCACAGAAATGGGCTGACCTATACGTACTTTTATGGCCCGGTTTCGTTGGGTGGTTAATTCTGAAGGCAATTTGGCGGTTCTGAAAATGTCATTGATCCTGGAAAGCCTATAAAATAGTTTGCTGTTCTTGGCATGAAAATAAATAGGTACAACCGGTACTTCCGCCTTACGAATTAACTTTAGGGCGGCTTCTTCCCAGGGTCTGTCTACAATAAGCTTATCATCTTTGTAGGTAGATACCTCCCCTGCCGGAAAAATTCCCAGAGGATGACCCTTACTTAAATGATTCCATGCACTTTTAAAACCGGCTATACTGCTTTTCGCATCCTTGTGATTTTCAAAGGGATTTACCGGCAAAATATAAGGTGCTAGTGGTGCTACCCGATGCAGTAAAAAATTGGCGATGATCTTAAAATCTTCCCGGTGCTGCAGCAAGAGTTTTAAGAGCAATATCCCATCGATCCCTCCCAATGGATGGTTGCTGATGGTTATATACGCTCCTTCTTTTGGCAATCGTTTTATATCCTCTTCCGGAATTTCAAATTTAATTTCATAATGTTCCAATATAGCATCAAGAAAATCCATCCCATCTAAATGCTCATGTTTTTCATAAAACGCATTGATAGTTGAGATCTGTGTTATCTTCATCAATATCCAGCCCATAAAGGTTCCTAAAAACCCATAATGTTCCAGATTGATGGCTTTGGCTACTTCTTTGGCCGTTACTAATCCCATATTCTAATTAAATATCCCAGAGGTAAATATAGGGAAATCACTACTGGTGTTACTGAATTGCTTAGGAGAAATAAATTGGAGCTTGCTTTATTTTACCACCAACTGAACGGTTTCCTTACCCCGCTGCTCCAAAAGGACTTCTTTCCCGTTTTGAAGAGCGTCTATAGACCTAGAGTCGAAATGCCGTATGGTATAGAGAGAAACGTTTTCATGATGTACTACTTTAAACTTTCCTTTTAAATGATTCAGCAATTCTTCCAAACGGCCAAATTGATTATCGACACATACCGAAAAACTAATAGCCGAATTCTGTATCAGATCTACCTTCATTTTGTAATCATGAAGAAGTTTAAAGAGATCGCCAATGCTGTCTTCAACGATAAAAGAAAAGTCGAGCGAAGACAGTTTCATAAGCACCTGATTCTTCTTGACAATAAAACATGGAACCAAGGGCTCTATATCTTCACCTTTGCCAACAGTAGTCCCCGGATCCTTTGGGTTTAAAAAGGACTTTACCAGAAGCGGTATTTCTTTGCGTTGCAATGGTTGCAGCGTTTTAGGGTGAATTACCGACGCCCCGTAAAAAGCCAGTTCAATGGCCTCCCGGTAAGAGATCTTATTTAATAACTGTGATTGTTCAAAATACCGTGGATCTGCATTCAAGACGCCGGGAACGTCTTTCCAAATGGTTACCGAATGGGCGTTAAGGCAATATGCTAAAATTGCGGCCGTATAATCAGATCCTTCCCGTCCCAATGTAGTCGTGAAATTATTTTCATCGCTACCAATAAATCCCTGACTAACATATAATTTTCCTTTATCAAGGCCCTGGGTTACCCGAAGCTGTGTTTTTTCCCAGTCAATACTTACATCCCTGTAATTACTATCGGTCTTTATGAAGTTTCGTATATCGAGCCAGGTATTTTGGATACCAATTTCATTAAGATAAGCACTAACGATAGTTGTTGATAGCAGTTCCCCATAACTCACAACCTGATCGTACACAAAATTATACTTGGGCGATTTGTTCCAGGCTAAAAAACCCTTCACCTCATCAAAAAGGGTTTGGACCTCTTTGAAAATAGGATGTTGAGTATTGGAAAAGAGCCCTTTAAGGATCTCTGCATGATAGTCTATCACTTCCTGGATAGCCGTCTGTAAAACCGACTTGTCCTGAAAATAGGCATCCACTACTGCCTCCATGGCATTGGTAATCTTTCCCATAGCCGAAATCACCAAAAAAGTATCATCATGCCCGGTTTCTTTTAACACTTTAACCAGGTTTCTTATGCCTTCTGCATCTTTCACGGATGCTCCTCCAAATTTGAAAATCCTCATAGATTGTCTATAAAATTCTTTATTCCTTTTTCATCTAGTTGTACTACATCCCAATCGCGCATAACCTTGGCTCCTTTTCGTTCATAAAATGAAATTGCCGGTTCGTTCCAGTCCAATACCTCCCAACTAATCCGTTTTACGCCCAGACCATATCCATATTGCACCACCTTTGCCAATAGTGCATTTCCTATACCGCTACCTCGCATTTTTTCCGTTACGATCAGATCTTCGAGATGTAAAACCGGACCTTTCCAGGTAGAGTATCGTGGATATACTAAGGCCATCCCAATTATCTTATCATCCAATTCCCCCACGAAACAATGAAAAAGTTTGTCCTTACCAAAACCATCGTGAACCAAATCTTCCGATGTTACCGTTACAGCACCTTCTTCCTTTTCAAAAGAGGCCAGCTCCTTTATAAGTTCTAAAACCTGAGGCATATCCCCTTTGGTGGCTTCCCGGATCTTGTAATTCATAATTGTTACAAATAAAACACAAAGTTATAAATATAAGAAATGAAACCTTTACGAAAACGTTTTAGTTTCACAAAATGTCCGATATTTGTTGCCAAATAACACTGCCCCTCTATGGATAAAAGGAATACCACTCTCGGAGAGTTTATCATTGAACATCAGGCTTCATTTCAATATTCATCCGGCGAGCTCTCCAAGCTAATAAATGCAATACGCCTAGCGGCCAAAGTCGTAAACCACGAAGTAAACAAAGCCGGTCTGATCGATATCCTGGGAGAGGCCGGAGATACTAATATTCAGGGCGAAGACCAACAAAAATTAGATGTACTGGCCAATGATAAATTCATTCAGGCATTAAAAAACAGAGAGATCGTTTGTGGCATTGCCTCCGAAGAAGAAGATGATTTTATCAGGATCAACAGCAATGATGAGCGGCATCAAAATAAATATATAGTACTCATAGATCCCCTGGATGGCTCTTCAAACATCGATGTTAATGTTTCTGTAGGAACTATTTTTTCAATCTACCGCAGAATAACCCCAATAGGCACTCCGGTTACATTAGAAGATTTTTTACAACCCGGGATAAATCAGGTGGCCGCCGGCTATATTGTCTACGGAACATCTACAATGCTGGTTTATACGACGGGTGCTGGCGTAAATGGGTTTACATTGAACCCGGCAATTGGCACTTTCTATCTATCGCATCCCAATATGCAATTTCCGGAAACCGGTACTATTTATTCAGTGAATGAAGGGAATTATATTCATTTTCCACAGGGTGTAAAAAATTATATTAAATATTGTCAGAAAGAGGAGGAGGACAGGCCATACACCTCCCGGTATATTGGTTCCCTGGTATCTGATTTTCACAGAAACATGATCAAAGGGGGTATCTATATGTATCCTAAAAGCAGCATCGCTTCCAACGGAAAATTGCGCTTGTTATATGAATGCAATCCGATGGCATTTCTAGCAGAGCAAGCGAATGGAAAAGCAAGTGACGGATTCGGGCGTATTATGGAAATACAACCGACAGAATTGCATGAACGGGTTCCTTTCTTTTGTGGAAGCCGTAAAATGGTAGAAAAAGCGGAAGAATTTATGGCCTTGCAATCCGGATAGCTAACAATTTTAGAAAATAGCAACTATGTTTTCCTGCGCTTCATCATATACAGGTAATCTTCAAAATCGAATTTTCCCCTAAATAAGATAATGGACCTTCGGATAATTTTTTCGGCCTTGACCGGCGAATAACCAAGCGCCAGAGCATACTTTTTAATCATTCTATACTCATCTTCATCAATATCATGATCTGCATAAATGATATTAAAAAGATCATAGAGTCGTTCTAATCGTTCTTCCGACTCGTACGGGGCTTCAATAGGATACTTATTCTCCTTTTTCATTACCTCCTTGTACTCCGCACCGGAAATATCTAATTTTATGGCAAAACGATCAATAACTTTCTGCTCTTTTGGGTTGATTTCCCCATCCACTGCGGCTAGTGAAGCTATGGCAGCAAAATGTGCTAAATTTTTTCGTTTTTCGCTATGGCCGTATAAATCTACTATGGACATAATTCTATATATTCTATGATACAAAGATACTTTTTTTGTGAAGGATTATTTTAATAATCCGCTAATAATTTATCTCATTTCTATGTTAGATCGAGATGCCGAAACGTATCCAATAGCCAGTGCTACGTATGGCACCTAAAAAACAGTAAATTGTACCTTGAAAAGAACCCGACCAAAACAACCAGTAAATCGCATGGATAAACTTTTTAACATCGCAGAAAAGTGGTTTCATGATCAGGGATGGACTCCTTTCCGCTTTCAAAAAAAAACCTGGGAATCCTATTTACAAGACAAGAATGGATTGTTAAACGCTCCTACTGGTAGCGGTAAAACCTATGCCTTGTGGTTTCCGATCATTTTAGACTACATTCAGAAGAACCCCAACTACAAAACAACCCATAAAAAAGGGCTAAAAGCTATTTGGATCACGCCGCTCCGGGCACTTTCACAGGAAATAAAACAATCGGCCGAACGGGTTGCCCTCGATCTAGAAACTCAATTAACGATAGGTATCCGAACCGGAGATACTTCTAACAAAGAACGCGTACAACAACGTAAATTATTGCCAGACCTGCTTATCACCACCCCGGAAAGCCTTCAGCTTTTACTGGCAACCAAAGGATATGCGAATCTGTTTAAAGACTGTGGCGCTATTGTCGTGGATGAATGGCACGAACTTTTAGGAACAAAAAGAGGAGTGCAGATGGAACTGGGCCTGTCCAGGTTACGAACTATTGCTCCCCGGCTTCGAATTTGGGGAATTTCGGCTACCATTGGCAACCTGGAAGAGGCGCGCCAGGTACTCTTAGGCCCCATCTCAGAGGCTCTTGAGAATTCGGTCATGATCAGAGCCAATCTGAATAAAAAAATCACTGTACGCAGTATTATTCCCAAAGAAATGGAAACCTTTCCCTGGAGAGGCCATCTGGGGCTGCGTCTTTTAGATGCCGTAATTCCAATAATAAAAAAAAGTAAGACCACCTTGCTGTTTACAAATACGCGAAGTCAGTGTGAAATTTGGTTTCAGAAGATATTGGAAAAGCACCCTGAATTGGCCGGTGAAATAGCGATGCATCATGGAAGCATCAATAAGGATACGCGAATATGGGTAGAACAGGCTATTAGGGACGAACGACTAAAAGCTGTGGTTTGCACTTCGAGTTTGGACCTGGGAGTAGATTTTGCCCCGGTAGAGACTGTAATCCAAATAGGAGGCCCTAAGGGCGTTGCCAGGTTTATGCAGCGTGCAGGACGCAGTGGCCACCGACCCGGGAAAGAAAGTGTGATCTATTTTCTTCCCACTCATGCCATTGAGTTGGTCGAGGCATCAGCCCTGCAACAAGCGGTGAAGAAAAAGGCCGTTGAGGACCGCATACCTTATCTGAATAGTTTTGATGTCTTGGTACAATACCTCACTACTCTTGCCGTCTCCGATGGCTTTTTTCCTGAACAGATCTATCATGAAGTAAAGGAAACATTCTGTTTTCAAGGCATTACCTATGACCAATGGCAATGGCTTTTGAATTTTATAGTCATGGGAAGCCAAAGTTTACAATCCTATGACGAATATAAAAAAGTTGAGGTCTCAGATGAGGGTAAATTTATTGTTGCGAACAAGGGGGTCGCAATGCGGCATCGGTTCCAAATTGGCACCATCGTCGGAGATGCCCATCTTTCGGTGCGATATCAGAAGGGAGGTTACATCGGTTCCATTGAGGAATATTTTATTTCCAAATTAAAACAAGGTGATGTTTTCACATTTGCAGGTCGGAATCTTGAATTTATCCGGATCAAGGATATGCAGGCCTACGTTCGGAATTCTTCAAAAAAAACGAGTAAGGTCCCCAGCTGGATGGGTGGCAGGCTTACCCTTTCTGCACAAATGTCGCAATTGCTTCGCGAAGAATTGTATTCGGCACGTTTAGATCCCGAGTTTCAATCAGTGGAAATACAATCGCTCGCCTCTATTTTTAAAAGACAGGCAAAAGAAAGCATAGTACCAGGGCCAGAAGAATTTCTTATTGAAACCTTCAAAACACACGACGGATACCATCATATTTTTTACCCCTTTGAAGGCAGATTTGTCCATGAAGCAATGGGGAGTTTATTGAGCTATCGCATAAGCCTGCTCTCACCAATAACATTTTCCCTTGCCTTTAATGATTATGGATTTGAGCTTTTATCAGATCAGGAAGTAGACATGCAGGCTGTATTAGACAATGATCTTTTTTCAACTTCGTATATGTTGGAAGATCTGCAAAAAAGTTTAAATTCTACGGAAATGGCCCGAAGAAAATTCCGCGACATTGCGGTCATTAGTGGCATGGTCTTTACAGGATATCCCAACAAAGGGATCAAAATGAAACACCTGCAAAGTAATTCCCAACTTTTGTTTGAGGTCTTTCGGGATTATGAACCGGATAACCTGCTTTTTCTGCAAGCCTTTCGCGAAACCTTTGAACATCAGCTCGAAGAAGGGAGGTTGCGTCTTGCATTGGAGCGTATTGCCAGGCAACAAACAGTTTGGAGATCATGTGCCAAGCCAACCCCCTTTTCATTTCCGATCATAACAGATCGGTTACGGGAAAAATTAACGAGTGAAAAATTAGCAGATCGCATAAAACGAATGACCGCTATTTTAATGAAATAAAAAATGCCTCTTTCTCCTCCAAAGTATTGCATGCTACCTGGTCATGAATCGACTCTTTTACTACCTTTGGGTGAATGACTACACAAAGAATACAAATTGAACAACAGCATTTAATTCTTGACCCATCCGGGGTGGTCTTCTGGGAAGAAGAAGCTGCACTTTTGATCAGTGATGTTCACCTTGGCAAAGTATCACATTTTAGAAAACACGGGGCCGCGGTACCGCGAGATATTATCCATAAAAATTTTGAGATCCTGCAAAATACCTTATTGCAATACAACCCCAAAGTTTTATGTTTTTTAGGGGATCTGTTCCACTCCCACCTGAACAGGGAATGGCAACTTTTTGAACAATGGGTATCTGGTGTCAAGGCCCGGATTGTATTGGTGGCTGGAAACCACGATATCATTTCTCCATTAAAGTATGAGGCCCTTGGAATAACCATGGTAACGGAATTGATATGGGGACCATTCTTACTAACCCATTATCCGGAAGAAAGAG
>CALZFZ010000021.1 GCA_945786965.1 uncultured Muriicola sp.
ATTACCAGGGTCGTCGATCCCATGCTGGCAAGCGACATGGCCGAGTATGTAGTCAGTACCATCTTTAGCCGATTAAAAAATTTCAGACAATACCACCATGATCAAAACAATAGGGCATGGAAACCAAAGCCTTATGACCGAATTCAAGATCATACGATTGGAATCATGGGTTTAGGCACCTTGGGAATGGCATTGGCCAGGGATCTGACCCGTATTGGTTTTAAGACCGTAGGATGGGCAAATTCTGCTAAACCGGCCAGTACGCTCCCGGTATTTATTGGGGAAAACCAAAAATCTGAATTTCTAAACCGTACCACAATATTGGTTTGCCTTTTGCCCCTGACCGAAGCCACCATTGGAATCCTCAATAAGGACACCTTATCACAATTACCAAAAGGAGCATATCTGATTAATGTGGCCCGCGGGGGCCATTTGATAGATGACGACCTGATTGAACTTATAAATAAAGGCCATCTTTCAGGCGCATGTCTGGACGTATTTCATAAGGAACCTTTGCCCAAAGAACATCCTTTTTGGAAGCACCCCAAAATTCAAATAACACCCCATGTGGCCAGTGTTTCAGATCCGGCATCGGTAGTTCCACAACTGGTGGAAAATTACGATCGACTTCAAAAAGGAGAGACACTTCGTAACCTAATAGACCTATTAAAAGGGTATTAATTTCAGATTTCGATCAATTAATTTCTTTTAGGGGTAAAAATCTTCTAGTTTTGCAAAATTGAGGTTTTGGTAACCTAATTAACATTGTTCATCGAATTTAAATCGATCTTATTTGCAGATTTCCACAAATAATACTGAAAAGACACTTTACGACTACCAATTACAGGATCTGAATACCATTTTTGAGCATTTAGATCAGGCTACCGATACCAGCAATTTATTGTATCAGTTGCCAACGGGTGGAGGTAAAACAGTCGTTTTTTCCGAGATCACCCGTCGCTTTGTCCACAACCGGAAGAAAAAAGTTGTAGTGCTTACCCATCGCATTGAATTGAGCAGCCAAACTTCCAGAATGTTGAAAGGGTTTGGGGTAAAAAACAAGATAATCAATAGCGATGTAAAGGAGCTCAAAGATGAGGACGAGTATATGTGCTATGTGGCAATGGTGGAAACCCTCAACAACAGGCTTCAGGAAGGGACTGTTGCGCTAAACAACGTTGGCTTGGTCATTATAGATGAGGCCCATTACAACTCCTTCAGAAAGCTCTTCAAATATTTCGACGACTCTATTATTTTAGGGGTGACGGCTACCCCATTAAGTTCCAATATTAAACTCCCTATGAAAGACAATTATAAAAAATTGATTGTCGGGGAGTCCATTGAAGCCCTCATAAAAAAGCAATTTCTGGCTAAGGCCAATATGTATAATTATGATGTAAGCCTGCGTTCCCTCAAACTAGGGATAAGCGGTGATTATACCGTGAAATCGTCCGATGAATTATACGGCAATCAAAATATGTTAGGGAAGCTCTTAAGTGCTTATGAAGAAATTGCAAAAGGAACAAAAACACTGATTTTCAATAACGGTATAAATACGTCCCGGTACGTATATGAGATTTTCAATAAAGCCGGTTACAACATTCGGCATCTGGATAATAAAAATACCGCTACAGAAAGAAGGGACATATTGGAATGGTTCGCCACAACTCCCGATGCTATCCTTACCTCAGTGAGTATTTTAACAACGGGTTTTGATGAACCTACGGTAGAGACTATTATGCTGAACAGGGCAACCCGATCTCTTACCTTGTATTTTCAGATGATTGGAAGGGGGTCCAGAATACTTCCTGATAAAGATGAATTTACGGTCGTAGATCTTGGAAATAATGTGGCCCGATTCGGGATGTGGGATGCCCCGATAGACTGGCAGGAGATCTTTCATTTTCCTGATTTCTATTTGGAAAACATAAAGAATGATGAGGATATTGAACGTGAATTTGTATATGAAATGCCTTCTGAATTACGTGCCCAGTTTGCAAAATCAAAGCAAATAGATTTTGATATCAAGGGGGAATACAAAAAAGTTTTTGCAATGGGCCTTAAATCGAAAACAGTTCTGGAACGCAGCATTGAGCAACATGCTCAAATGTGTGTTGAAAATAGTGAAGATGTTTTTGATGCCCGAATTTTGGCAAAGCAGCTGAAGGAAGAAATAGAGTATAGGGTACGGCAGTATTCGTATTGCATTATGAACAATACAAAGAACTACAAAGAATGGTTGCAAGAAGATTACGAGCGTAAACTGCGTTTACGTATATCCCAAAAATTTGCCGACAAGATGTGAGGTGAGCATGGATAGAAATTTGTACAAAGTTCTTTTGATTGGTTTGGTTTGGCCGGAACCAGATGCTACTGCAGCAGGAGTAAGGACCATGCAGATCCTGCAACTTTTCATCGACCTTGGATACCAGGTAACGTTTGCTACGACGGCCTCAAGAGCACCCTATAGCGCTGATCTTGACGAATTAGGGGTTACTGCCGAAACGATCAGTTTAAATCACCAAAGTTTTGATTCTTTTATAGAGGCTTTAGAACCAGATATAGTGGTTTTTGATCGCTACCTCACGGAAGAACATTTTGGTTGGAGGGTGGCTAAAATGATTCCTGAATCAATACGAATAATTGATACGCAAGACCTTCACTCACTTCGTAATTGCCGACAAATTGCCGTCAAGGAGGGAACGGAATGTACTTCTGCAAAATGGTTGTCCAATGAGATAACCAAACGTGAGTTAGCCAGTATATTCAGATCCGATCTTTCATTGATTATTTCTGAATTTGAAATGAGTTTTCTTACAGAACACACGCCCCTTGATGCCTCCCAGTTGTATTACTTACCATTTCTGTATAAGAAAATAGACGATGCAAGGCGTAATACCTGGCCTCTGTTTGAGGAAAGATCAAATTTTATTTTCATCGGAAATGGGAAACATGCTCCAAATGTCGATGCCATTTTTTGGCTTAAAAAAACCATTTGGCCTTTGATAAGGAAAGCAGTTCCCAAGGCAATTTTGCATATTTACGGTGCATACCTCCCACAAAACATACTGGAATTGAATGATACTGCGAATGGCTTCCATATTTTGGGATGGATATCCAATGCAGATACTGTTATGCAACAAGCACGGGTAAACCTGGTTCCGCTGCGATTTGGCGCAGGAACAAAAGGAAAACAATTACTGGCGTTAAATTGTGGAACCCCTTCTATTACAACAGAAATAGGGGCAGAAGGACTGTTCATGGAAACTGATCATTTCTGCGTGGCAGGAAATCCCGAAGATTTTGCCAAAAAAGCCATTGAACTATACCGGGATAAAAGCATATGGCAAAAGGAACAAAATGCCGGCGTTCATGTAGTAAACGAAAAATTTAAAAAAGAGGACAAGGAGCAGGAATTCAACAGTAGAATTTTGGAGATCAATAGAAATTTATCGTTGCACAGAACCAAAAATATTGTTGGTTCCATGCTTATGCACCATTCCATGGCAAGTACAAAATATCTTTCGAGATGGATCCAATTAAAGAATTCAATGAAGGCTGGTATCAATGATCCCGGAACACTGTAAGCTTTCATTGGTGGTAACTCCAAGATGCATTATCTTTAAATCATACAAAATATACAGGAAATGGATTCAGAAATAAAGTGGACAACCGTAAAGGATTTTGAGGATATCACGTATAAAAAATCGGATGGGGTAGCCCGTATCGCATTTAACAGACCCAATGTTCGAAATGCCTTTCGCCCAAAAACAACCAAAGAGCTTTACGAAGCATTTTATGATGCTCAGGAAGATACCTCCATAGGGGTTGTGCTGCTGTCTGCCGAAGGTCCGTCTACCAAAGATGGTATCTATTCCTTTTGCAGTGGTGGCGATCAAAAGGCACGGGGACAAAAAGGATATGTAGGTGAAGACGGTTATCACCGTTTGAATATTTTAGAAGTGCAGCGATTGATCCGTTTTATGCCCAAAGTAGTTATTGCCGTAGTTCCGGGTTGGGCTGTAGGTGGGGGCCACAGTCTGCACGTAGTATGCGATCTTACCCTGGCCAGCAAGGAACATGCATTATTTAAACAGACCGATGCCGATGTAACAAGCTTTGATGGTGGGTATGGTTCGGCTTACCTCGCCAAAATGGTGGGACAGAAAAAAGCGCGGGAGATCTTCTTTCTGGGAAGGAGTTACACAGCCCGGGCGGCTTATGAAATGGGGATGGTCAATGCTGTAATTCCACATGAAGAATTGGAAGATACCGCCTATGAATGGGCCCAGGAGATCCTGGCCAAATCGCCCACTTCAATCAAAATGCTAAAATTCGCCATGAACCTCACAGATGATGGTATGGTAGGTCAACAAGTGTTTGCCGGAGAAGCAACCAGGCTGGCCTATATGACCGAAGAAGCAAAGGAGGGAAGGAATGCTTTTTTGGAAAAACGCAAACCCGATTTTGGGAAAGGCAATTGGATCCCATAATCTAATAGCATAGAGATTTTTTGAGCGAACTACCAACAAAAAAAAGAGCCCTGTCTTTTAGAACAGGACTCTTTTACGAGAACACTATATGAAAATGAAAAAAATTAACTCCTTGTTAATTACATAGTAAACATACACTACATTCTTGCCCTTCGGTAATTATTGTTGTAAGTAAGCCGTATTTTGTGGTGTACGTATCAATTTTTGATATAGAGCCTTATAACTGAAGATTAAAACTATTGGATAGCGTCGATTATTTCCCGTAAAAATACATTGGTATTGAAATAAGGATCTTCCGCAAGGCCTGTACGGACCACTACCAGGTCTTTGGAAGGAATAATAAATACGTGTTGCCCCTGATATCCATTGGCCGAAAAAAGATCTCTGGGAACATCTGGGAATTTCCCTTCGGCATTTAACCAGAAATGGGCCCCATATACCCCTTCCGAATTTTTGGTCGGTGTCGCTACATAAGTAGACCAGGAAGGATCGAACAATTGCAGGCCATTCCAGTTGCCTTTGTGAAGATACAAGAGGCCAAACTTCCCCCAATCCCTTGTATTGCCCCAGCCATAGCTTGAACCTACATAATTTCCTGCCAGGTCAGTTTCAAGGATCATAGAATGCATTCCTATTTTATCTATCAGAGCCTTATACGGGAAATTTAGGTAATCCTCATAGGTGTTGAATTGTGTCCTAAGAATACCTGAAAGCAGGTTAGAAGTGCCAGAGGAGTAATTCCAAATCTCCTCTGGAGCAGCAACAATTGCCTTCTTAGCTTGTGAAGCAGCCATATTAGATTCCATGAAAAGCATTCTGGTAACATCAGATAATGAAGTATAATCCTCATCCCAGGCCAATCCGCTTTGCATCCTTAGAAGATGATTTAAGGTGATGTTCTTGCGTTTGTCTTGTTGCCAGGAAGGGAGCAGAACCAGATCTCCAGTATCTAGCTTTCCCTGATACTCAAGTATACCATACAATGTAGCCAAGACACTTTTAGTCATGGACCAGCCCAAAATAGGCGTATTTTTATCGAACCCGCCCAAATAGCGCTCGGCGATGATGTGATCTTTGTAGAGAACCAGTACCGTGCGGGTTTTAACAGTGTCCTCGAACACATGGTTTAGTGCGGTAGCTAACTTCGTATAATCAATATTTTCAAAAAGGGTATCTTTTTCTTTGCCGTCACCAAAAGGGTAGGGCAGCGGACTTTTTATGAATTCGCGTTTTGGTGTAATGGAATACAGTTTCGGATCGATGTCATCATTCACAAGGACACATCCCAACCCTTCCCTGCAAATAGCTTCTCTTTTCATGAGTCCATAAACACTGGCCAGTGATGTATGGGTTGAACCATCATACTCAGTATCTGCCAGTTTCACCAATGGAACGTTATGATCTTTTTCTTCGATTGATTCGAGGGTTCTACCTGATATATATATAGTAGAGGCCGCATTTTTAGCAGCAAAACCCGAAATGATATTCAATTTGGGGTATTGCCAAATCACAAGGACTATTAATAGTAATACGAATACCGTTAGAAGCCTTTTTATATTTTTCTTCATAGTGCAATCAGAATTATTGTAACTTTCTGAAACTAAAAGGGGCTTTCATAGATTTACAGCAGAGAAACGCCTTTTTTAAAGTAAGCGACAATATATGAGATTTTTACAAAGTTCAATTTATCTGATACGTATTAATTCAGGAAATTGGGCCTTGCTTAATAAGTACGCTACTTTATGATAAAAAAAACGATTCTGCTTGGCTTCTCCATAATTGTACTTTCTTCTATTCTTTTAAGTTGTTCGAGATCTGGAAAAGAAAAAGGAGCAGAACTTTATAAAATGCACTGTGCCAATTGTCATTTGGGTCCTGACATTCAGGATTTACCAAAAGACATTTGGGCTTCCAACATTTTACCCGATATGGGTGCGCGTATGGGAATCAGACCAGATGGCTATGATCCCCTAAAAGGGCTCTCTTATGAGGAAATGGATGCAGTTATCAAAACCGGGATTTATCCATTAAAAAAGACCATTACTGTTGAAGACTGGAACACCCTGAAAGAGTATATTATATCAGAAGCCCCTGATTCATTGGCTCCAAAAACTTCTAAAACAACCTCTAAGCAACTACATCAGTTTTTTCCGGTGACTATCTCATTTGATGATAATCAACCATTTTCTTTCACCTACCTGGAATATGACAGTAAAAACAATCAGGTTGTTTTAGGTGATATGAATGGGGAATTATTGACATTCGACCTGGCTTCAGGAATTTCTTCCCTGGGTGTTTTTGACAGTCCCGTTATATCATATGTCAGCAAGGAAAACGAATCCTATCTCACTACCATAGGGTATATTCATCCCAGCGCCATACCAAAGGGCAGGGTGTACAATATGACTGGTTCAGATACGGCCCTGTTAGAACCAGTTTTACACAGGCCTGTTCATATGCTTGTGAACGATCTAAATGAAGACGGAAAGGATGAATTGGTACTAAGCGAATTTGGAGACCTTACCGGACAATTATCGTTTCTGCGCAAAGAAGAAGATGGGAGGTATGCACAGCAATTATTATTGAACCAGCCGGGGACTATTCGGGTTGTAGCCCAGGATATGGATGCGGATGGCAGGAAAGATCTGATAGCACTTACTTCACAAGGAGATGAAAGCATAACCATCCTTTTTCAAAAAGGGAACCTGAAATTTGAAGCAAAGAAAGTGTTACGGTTTAGTCCGGTTTATGGCAGTAGCTGGTTCGAACTGATCGATTATGACAACGATGGCGATTTGGATATTATCACTGTTCATGGTGATAATGCAGATAAGTCCTATGTTCAAAAACCATATCATGGGATGCGAATTCATATCAATGATGGCACCAACATATTTACCGAGCACTATTTCTACCCGCTAAACGGAGCAACCAGGATAGTTGCCTCTGATTTTGATAAAGATGGGGATATAGATTTTGGATTACTCTCAACTTTTCCAGATTATGAAAATGCCCCGGAACGGACTTTTGTATTTTTAGAGAACATAAACCCAGATCGGTTTGAATTTGAATCGTACACATTAGCCGATTCCAGAAGAGCCAAATGGTTTTTAATGGACAAGGGCGATATAGATCAGGACGGAGATGAGGACATCATTTTAAGCGCTTTTGCTTTGCCTTTTATACCTGCCCCTGAAAATTTGGAGGCATATTGGAGAGAACAAGCGGTAGATATGATGATCCTTAAAAATAATTTGATACCTTAATTTTATGCAGCAAAGGGTTTCTAATACCATGCTGGTTGTGCTTCTGTGCGTTGCTTTTCTTTGTTGTAAAAACAAGGAAGAAAAGTATGTTTGGAACACCATGATTGTGACCGCCACTGCCTATAATTCAGTTGCAAACCAAACACAGGATCATCCTGAAATAGCAGCTTGGGGAGATACCTTACGTCCGGATATGAAATGTATAGCAGTATCCCGCGACCTTTTGGCAAAAGGCCTCAAATACAACACACCTGTAAGGATCGAAGGATTTGAGGGCACCTATTTGGTAAAGGATAAAATGCACCAACGCTGGGAAAACAGGATTGATATTTTTATGGGCAAGGATGTTAAAAAAGCAAAGGAGTGGGGTAGAAGGAAAGTAACCATTCAATATGGGGTGCTTCAAGGGAAGGTCAGTAATTAAAAAATACAGGATGTTTCATAAACGGTTTGTTGAAATTGCAAATAGGATCGTCATTGTAAGTTCGTTGATGCTTTTTTTGGGGTCTTGTGCCGGTACTAAAATTATGGACAGGCCCATAGTCTTTAATCAGGAACGTGAAAAGTTAACCCGTGAATACATTTCTGAACGGTATGGATTAGATGAGGAATCGATCGAAATTACTCCTAAAATGATCGTACTCCATTGGACCGCTATCCCAACGCTGGAAGGATCTTTCGATGCATTCAACGAAGCAACTATACCCGGATCGCGCGCTACTGTTCAAAAAGCAAGTAGTCTCAATGTGTCGGCGCAATTTTTGGTAGACAGGGATGGCACAATTTACAGTTTAATGCCAGAAAATGTCATGGCACGCCATACGATTGGGTTGAATCATTGTGCCATCGGTATTGAAAATGTGGGAGGTACTTCAGAAACACCCCTAACCAAAGCGCAACTAAGATCGAATATCTGGCTGGTGAAGTATCTGAGTTCCAAATACGATATAGACTACCTTATAGGGCATCATGAATATACGCTCTTCGAAGGTCATGCCCTATGGCTGGAAAAGGACGATGGATATAGGACCGAGAAAACAGATCCCGGAGAAGAATTTATGTCCAAGGTGCGAAACTCCACAAGAAACCTTAATTTTAAACCCATACCTCAAATTCAACAATAGAATGACTAGAAAATTAGTTTGCTTTTTACTGATGCTGCCATTTTGCATATCCTGTATGGCTCAGAAGGACGATATTACCACATCGCTATATGAAACTTATGAATCATTTAAAGAATCAGCCCTCAACAAGAGGCGGATAAAGCACACTCAAATTCAGCCATTGATCGGGCTTTTAAAGAATGATCCGCGATTTACGGTTACCAAAGTTGGTACCTCCATTGAAGGTAGAGACCTTGCCCTAATTAGCATTGGTAGCGGACCTACTGATGTATTCCTATGGTCGCAAATGCACGGGAATGAACCAACGGCCACCCAGGCGATCTTTGATATTCTTAATTTTTTTAAAAGTGATGCCTTTACCAGCGAAAAAGAAGAGATCCTGAATAACCTAACCATTCATTTCCTTCCCATGCTCAATCCGGATGGGGCTGAAGTATTTAAAAGACACAATACCCTTGGGATCGATATCAACCGGGATGCCCTGAGGTTGCAATCACCGGAGGGTCGAACCTTAAAACGTGTACGCGACAGTCTGGAGGCCGACTTCGGCTTTAACCTCCATGATCAAAGTACGTATTACAATGCAGAACGCACCGAAAAACCGGCTACTATTTCCTATTTGGCACCGGCCTATGATTACGAAAAAGAGATCAACGAGAGCAGGGGGAATGCCATGAAGGTTATTGTCTTTATGAACAACATCATTCAAAAATATGCCCCCGGTCAGGTAGGTCGGTATAATGATGATTTTGAGCCGCGTGCCTTTGGGGATAACATACAAAAATGGGGTACCAGTACTATTTTGATAGAATCTGGCGGGTATCCCAACGACATTGAAAAACAGGAGATCCGCAAACTAAACTATGTGTCTATTCTCTCCGCTATTTATACCATTGCCAAAGAAAATTATAAGGAAATTTCATTATCCGAGTATGAAAAGATCCCGGAAAACGACCGAAAACTGTTCGATCTGAAGATACTTGGTGCCACCTATCATTTATTGGGAAAATCGTATATCCTGGATCTTGGTATAAACCAGGTGGAAGTAGATAAAGAAGGGAATAATGACTACTGGTACAGTAGCCGGATTATAGATCAGGGAGATCTTTCGACCTATTACGGATATGAAACTTTTAATGCGGAAGGATATACCATTGAGCCCGGAAAGGTTTACCCTGAAATAATGAATTCATCTGCAGAAGCTTTGGAGAAAGCCGCTGAACTATTAAATAGTGGATATACCTATATTCGCGTAAAAAACATTCCGTCAGAAGCCCTAAATTCACCTTTACCCTTACATCAGATCAGCCTCGAATACGAGCTGCCTGAATTCCGACTCGGGATTAATAAAAATCCCACCTTCCTATTGAGGAAAGATGGGGAATTGAAATATGCCGTGATCAATGGTTTCCTGATAGACCTTGGCCGGGACAACAATTCATTGATGTTTCACTGGGGTTCTAAAAATGCAATGATCTACCGATGATCCTGAAACCTATGTAACTAGTAATAATACTTCTTAATAACCGAAGCTAAAATGTAGACTACCTCCATTTATGATTAATGCTAGAAGCATTACAAAAAGGGTAATTACAATTGAGCTAAATACGGATAAAATTAGGCTCTTTAATCCTTTAGATAAGGATCCTATGGCACTCTGACTGATAATTTCGTTAATAACATCCATGATTTCTTTTTTTAAACATTAAACAATTCTTTTTATAGTTTTTAGGATGTATGTTAATCGCGATAATACTTTGGGTTTCTAAGTCTTAAACAATTATTGGGCCAAAAACCCTACCTGAGCTTTTTAAAATAAAAAAAAGGAGCGCCTATGAGACGCTCCTTTCAAATATATGACTAGTACTTAATTTACTGGCAACCCCCGGTAAAACCTGTCGCATCGAATTCTGTTTGTACTGCCCCCTGCCGATCACCATTGCTGACGCTGATGGCTAAATTATTTAGACCGCTTCCATCTCTTTTAGGGGTACAATATTCAAAAAGATAAAAACTATTGGCACGTTCCGATACCCTAAAGGAGATATCATTGAATGTTGTTTCCAGTTCTTCTTTGTTCCCCGCAAAAACACTGAATGTTTTTCCTATTTCAGAAAGAACGGCAGTATCTATTTCACTTCCTAAACCAATGGTAAAGAATGAAATGTTTAGATCGGCCTTATTAACTTTGGCAAGGGCATCTTCCTCCCTGTACCTGGAAGCCTGATCTGTACCATCCGTAAAAATGACTACGGAAGCCGCGCTGATGGTCTCATTTTCCCGACCGTCCTGTAATAGATCTTCTGCAATATTGGTCGATTTGATCACTGCCCCATATAAATCTGTTGAAGGATCATTGCTAATATCCTGGTTAATACCGTCTACGGCAAGTACCAGTTCATCTTTAGATGCAGTTAAAGGTTGAAGCAAATGCAGTTCATCTTCCCCATCGAACCAATAGATTGCCATTTTAAAGGATTCCTGGGTCACCGATGGCATTACATTGTCGATGAAACTAACGGAAGCCGATTTCAGTTCGTTTAAACTTCCACTCAGCACGCTGTTGCTAAGATCCAATACCAGGAGGGTATTATTATTAAAGATCTGCGAGTTGGGCGATATTCGGGCAAACGATTCAGAAGTGGAAATGGTATTAAAACATTCATCATTCCGGCCTTGTTCATAAATCATAAATTGATTGGCCGTAAGGCCTGCAACCGGATTTCCATCTGCATCGGAAACCTTGAAGAATATAGATACTTTTCCCGGAAGCGTGGTATATTGTTCCTGAATAGATAGGATCAAATCGTTTTCTCCAAGGTTCAGGCATTCATCAACGATTTTTCCCTTTCCCAGATCGCTATTTTGATTCAGGTTAAAGTTTACGTCGTCATCAGCATTTCCGCAAGAAACTAAAAATGCCAGGATATAATATAAAGGGAGCAATTTTAAATAGGTTTTCATTTTCATCTTTTTATGTTCAACCATCAGAACGCAGAATATGCCCTAAAATTATAGGAGATCAAAAATTCTTTTTCAGAATTCATTTTCTTTATTTCATGCGTAAATGTTTGTGCGAATTAAAACAAGTATATGAACAATAGTAAAGTGCCATATTTGGGAATCTTCCAAGGAAAATCAGGATTCCCACCCTTTATTCTTTTTTTCTGTTTTGAGTGTAACTAAACTGTTAAAGAATTTATTTGCGATTATATTTTTTGATATCTTGTATGGGCTTACAGAAAATCAAACAATCTTCTAAAAATCAACAATATGCCAACGTATCAATTTAAAGTAAATGGAGAGTCGCGCACCGTGGATGTGAGCGAGGATATGCCCCTGCTTTGGGTTCTCAGAGATCATCTGGATCTGGCAGGAACCAAATATGGCTGCGGGATAGCCCTTTGTGGCTCTTGCACTGTTCACCTCGATGGAATTGCGGTAAGAAGTTGCGCATTAACCATGTCCATGGTTGAAGGCAAATCGATTACAACCATAGAAGGGCTTTCTAAAGACGGATCCCATCCTGTACAGGAAGCATGGAAGGAAATAGATGTACCCCAGTGCGGTTACTGTCAGGCAGGGCAGATCATGACGGCTTCGGCATTCTTGGAAAAGAACCCAAATCCGAACGCAGAAGAAATCAAAGAAGCGATGGATGGTAACATCTGCAGGTGTGCTTCTTATAGCCGCATATTCAAGGCAGTGGAATTGGCTTCAACTAAAATGGCTTAACCGAGATAAAAACACACAAAATGACAACAAAAGATACTACCATAACATTTAGCAGAAGGGCATTTATGAGAACCAGCTCCCTTGCCGGAGGAGGTTTAATAATCGGTTTTAATTTATTTCAGGCCTGCAAACCCAAAGCAGCAGCACCAATAGATCTGGCTAGTTTGAATTACAACGATTTTAATGCCTTCATAAAAATTGCAGACAATGGTGCTGTAACTATCTTTTCACCAAATCCTGAAATTGGGCAGGGTGTTAAGACCTCTATGCCTATGATCATTGCTGAGGAGCTCGATGTAGCCTGGAGCAATGTTCATGTGGAACAGGGAATTTTGGACACCCACAACTATACGAGGCAGGTGGCCGGGGGAAGTCAATCCATTCGGTTTGGATGGGAACCTTTGCGGCAAACGGGAGCCACTGCACGCCAAATGTTAGTGAATGCAGCAGCGGCGCGTTGGGGTGTAGACCCTTCAGAATGTACAACAAATGAGGGCGTGATAACCAATGCAGCCGGCGAATCACTTGGATATGGTGAAGTTGTTAAAGAAGCCGCCGCTATGGAGGTACCGGACAATGTTAAACTAAAAGCGATAAAAGACTTCAAGATCATTGGGAAAGACGCTGCGAATGTAGATATAGATGAGATCATTACCGGGAAACCCTTGTTCGGTTCCGATTATAAAACTCCGGGCATGGTGTACGCCTCTGTTATGAGGCCTCCGGCTTTCGGACAAAAACTGGAATCTTTTGATGATACTGAGACACGTTCAGTCCCGGGCGTAATAGATGTTTTGAAATTTGGAGAGAAGATAGCCGTTTTGGCCAATGATACCTGGACTGCTATGAAGGCAAAGGAGCTACTAAAAGCCACCTGGAAAGCGGATACCACCCTAGAAAGCACTGAAGATCATGATACCATTTTATTGGGCCTTTTAGATGGAAACAAGTTTGAAACACTACGCGCCGATGGAAACGTGAAAAAGGCCTTTGCAGAGGCTGATAAGATACTGGAGCGAACCTACGAATCTCCTTTTCTTCCTCATAACTGTCTGGAGCCCATGAACTTTTACGCAGATGTAACGGAGGAAAAAGTTCATTTGGCGGGGCCTATTCAGACGCCAGAAAGAACCGCTATGATGATTGCAGAAATGTTAGACCGCGATATGAATCAGGTACATTTAGAAATGACCCGTATGGGCGGCGGTTTTGGAAGACGTTTGTATGGCGATTTTGCAATGGAGGCGGCTGAAATATCTAATTTGGCCAGGAAACCGATAAAAGTGATTTTTTCGAGGGAAGATGATATGGCCGATGGTATTTATCGTCCGGCTATTAAGTATCGCATAAAAGCGGCAATTAAAGATGGTAAGGTAACCGGCTACCACCTGAAGGAAGCAGCCATTAATTCCAATATGTACGGTCTTATTCCCAATTTCTTTCCTGCAGGGGCTATTGAGAATTATCAGGTTGATGTGGCTAAGTACAACAGTAATATTACAACAGGAGCCTGGAGGGCACCCTATACCAATTTCCTGGCGTTTGCAGAACAAAGTTTCTTTGATGAACTTGCAGAAACACTGGAAACAGACAAGGTTCAATTGAGGCTCGATCTTTTACAAAATGTAAAAGGAAGTAAAGACGATCGTATTCAGTACTCCCCGGAACGAATGGAAAAAGTCATTAAGATGGCTGTTGATAAATCGGGTTGGGGAAAACAGCCTGAAGGTGTATTCCAGGGATTTGTAAATTACTATTGCCATAACAGCCATGTTGCTGAAGTGGCCAATGTGGTTGTAGAAGATGGAACCCCGGTTGTTAAAAAAATAACTTGTGTGGTAGATTGTGGTATCGTTGTGAATCCATTAGGTGCTATGAACCAGGCAGAGGGAGGCGTAATAGATGGTGTTGGTCATGCCATGTTTGGCGATTTTGCGTTCAAGGATGGTGAACCCCAGGCAAAAAACTTTGATAAATATCGATTGATCCGTATGAGTGAGGCACCGGAGGTAGATGTACATTTTATGAAAAATGAGTTCTCACCAACAGGATTGGGAGAACCAACCTTACCTCCCGCAGGAGGGGCCATAGCCAATGCCATGAAAGCTGCTACCGGAAAACGACTATACAAACAGCCATTTACCAAATACCCGGAATTAATGTCGGTGCCGCAAAAGGAAATAATTGGTTAATATGACAGTATTGCTTTTTGGAATTACAAAAGACATAGTGGGAAGTGGAACGTTATCCTTAGCTGCTAACCAATCGGAGTCGATACAAACTGTAGCCGAACTCAGATCATTTCTAAAAGGAAAGTTCCCTAAACTTGGGGGACTTTCCTCATTAGCTATAGCCGTGAACAGTTCGTATGCACCAGATGAGACAAAGATCACTGAAACAGATGAGATAGCGCTAATTCCTCCTGTGAGTGGTGGATAAAAATTAATTGAACAAGACAATATATGCTTATTGATAACCATAATAGAATAATTAATTACCTGCGACTGGCCGTTACAGACCGTTGTAACCTCAGATGCCATTACTGTATGCCATCGGAAGGGATTAATTTTGTTAAGAATGATGAACTATTAACTATCGAGGAGCTAAAAATACTTAGCAAAACAATGGTAGATCAGGGGATCGATAAGATCAGAATTACCGGAGGAGAGCCTTTTGTTCGTAAAGACTTAATGGACTTGCTTCGTTATATCTCGCAACTAAGGGATCTTAAAGAGCTTTCCATCACCACTAACGCCACCTTAATAGGCCCTCATATAGATGAACTCAAAGCATTGGGCATCCAAAATATCAACCTAAGCCTCGACGCAATCAACAGAGAAACCTTTGAGAAAATTACCCGGCGAGATCAGTACGATGTAGTCCACGGGAACATGATGCGCCTTATAGAGGAAGGCTTTAATGTCCGCATCAATTTTATAGTATTAGAAGACCAAAACATTCAGGATATTATTCCAATTTTGAAATTGCAGGAAACCTACCCTGTAGCCGTCCGATTTCTTGAGGAGATGCCATTTAATGGAGGTTCTAAGAATTTTAATACGATCACCTGGAATTACAAAACCATCCTGGAATACATAAAAGGATTTTACCCGAATTTTGAAAAGTTGGCAGCACCAAAAACTTCCACTTCCATAAATTATAAGATTCCCGGACACCAGGGAACGTTCGGGCTAATACCCTCTTTTAGCCGAACTTTCTGCGGAAGCTGTAATCGATTGCGTATTACGGCCACAGGCGATGTTATTACCTGCCTGTACGGCAAACCCAAAATGAATCTGAGGAGTCTGCTTCGCGATAATTATCTGGAAAGTGATCTTAAGGCTGCTATTCAATATACCATAGGCAACAGGGCAAAAACAGGATTTGACGCGCAACGTGAACACAAAAATGTATTTCAGAATTCCATGACCTCCATAGGCGGATAGATGCCAAATAGAAACTGATTTTTAATGAAGAAAACACTCCATAATAGTATGCCAGGCGCCAATAAAATAGAGACCCCTTTATACGGACTCATTCTATCGGGAGGTAAGAGTAGTAGAATGGGAATGGACAAAGCTAAAATCGACTATCATGGCAAACCACAAAGCGAATTTCTTTTTGAGATGGTTCGGGGATATTGTGATAAAACGTTTTTAAGTATCCGGAAGGAACAATTGACAGATGTATCCACAGATTTCCCTTATATTCTTGATAATGACGAATACCGGGGCCCATTTAATGGGTTACTCAGCGCACATTCTTTATTCCCGGAGGCAGCCTGGATGGTATTCGCGTGCGATCTCCCTTTATTGGATACGAAAACGATCGAACTTCTGGCTCATAACAGGGATGCCAAAAAGGATGCAACAGCCCTTGCAACCGGGAAAAGTAGATTGCCAGAACCCCTTGCGGCCATTTGGGAACCTAAAGGCCTTCAGAAAGCCATAGATTATTTAAAAACTTCAACATCTAGTTGTCCACGGAAATTCCTCATCAATTCCGACATACATTTGATATATCCAAAGGATGATAGGGTATTGACCAATGCAAATTCATTAGACGAATACAAACAGATTAAGCAAATCCTGGAAACAAATTGAATACAGAGCGATACATACGACAAACATCACTGAAAGATTTTGGTGTGGCCGGACAACAGGCTTTGTCAAAATCGAGTGTCCTGGTGGTTGGAGTAGGCGGCTTGGGAATCCCTGTATTGCAGTATCTCAATGCTATGGGGGTAGGAACCCTGGGCATGGTAGAACAAGACCTCATTGAACTTTCTAACCTACAGCGGCAGGTTTTATTTTCTGAGGAAGACCTTGGGAAACAAAAATTACAAGTAGCCTATGATAAACTCAGGGCTATGAATTCCGGGACAATCCTCAAAACGCATGACTCCTTTTTAACACGTGATAATGCCCTCGAGATCATTGCATCCTATGACGTGGTGGTAGATGCCTCTGATAATTTTGCAACCCGATATTTGGTTAACGATGCCTGCGTAATCTTAAAGAAACCTTTTGTATATGGAGCCCTCCACGGTTTTGAAGGCCATCTAAGCGTGTTTAACTACAAAGGTGGCCCCACATACAGATGTTTGTTCCCTGAACCACCAAACAATACGAGCATACCGGATTGTAACGAGAATGGAGTCCTGGGTGTTATACCGGGGATCGTAGGCAGCTTACAAGCGCTGGAGGTTGTTAAGATACTTGCAAATATAGGTGAAGTAATGTATGGTAAGCTATTAATATACAATGGTTTAAATCAATCATTCCATAAAATTAATTTTCCTGTGATTCCTCAGAATCTGAAAAGGAGCTCTTTAGAGAAAAGCTATGAAATTCCTTCGTGCACTTCTTTGAAACAGATATCTGCAGCATCATTTAAAAAAGTAATGAAAGGGACCGATTCATGGCAGCTCATTGATGTTCGAAACACTGAGGAATTCAACCAGGATCCCGATCCGATACCACAGGCCACAAACATACCGTTGTCGGAACTGGAAACCCATACCGATCAAATTAAACCTAATCATATACTCTATTTTGTTTGTCAGACGGGTATTCGAAGTTTAACCGCCATAAGTTTGTTGGGTTCCCAATTTCCGGAAAACGAAATGTATTCAATTATCGGGGGAATGGACCATTGGAGAACAACACTGCAAAAGGCGAGTAAGAGCTTAGATTGATCCTAAAATTTGAAGTCGAAAAATAAGAAAGGTCAATACGGATTATATTATAAATATTTTGATGGTTTACGACGTATATGATTTCATTTGAAGAAGCCTATAAAATTGTTTTAAGTCAGTCTAAGGACTATGGCGAAGAGGTCGTTTCCATAAAAAATGCCATGGGCAGGGTATTGGCAGAAGAAGTCCTGGCCGAACGTGATTTCCCCCCGTTCAACAGGGCCACCAAGGACGGAATTGCCATCAATTATGATGCGGTTGAAAATGGCAGGCTCAATTTTGAGGTCAAAGGGGTATTGGCGGCAGGCAAACCAACCTTTACGCTGGAAGAACCAGATGTTTGTATCGAGATCATGACCGGGGCAGTGGTTCCCTTCGAAACAGATACCGTAGTCATGTATGAAGATATTATCATAAAGGACGATATCGCTTCCCTTAAAAAAATCCCCGCCAGAGGTCAAAATATTCATCTTCGAGCAAGCGATGAAAAAAAGGGAGCCGTTATATTGAAAAAGTACCTTAAGCTCTCAGCGGCCGAGCTAGGGATTTTGGCCACCGTAGGTAAAGAGAAAGTGACGGTTAAAAAACTACCAAGGATTGCTGTCATCTCCACAGGCAATGAATTGGTCGCGATTGACGAGCAACCATTACTACACCAAATTAGAAGGTCTAATAGCTATTCGCTTTATGGGGCGTTGATTGAAATGGGGATTACCCCTATGTTACTTCATATTTCAGATGATAAGGATTTACTTCGTCAAAAATTGGCATATGTTATAGAGGAAATAGATGTATTGATCTTAAGCGGAGGGGTCTCAATGGGTAAATTCGATTTCATCCCGGAAATATTCGGAGAATTAGGGGTTGAGAGATTATTTCACAAAGTAGCCCAACGTCCTGGCAAACCCTTTTGGTTTGGGATCCAAAAGACTTTAAATACCGTGGTTTTTTCCTTTCCGGGAAATCCTGTTTCAACCTATGCCAACTTTTATATTTATTTTAAAGCCTGGCTTCAACGATCACAGGGATATATCGTCCCCGAACTTGTTGTGAAACTAAATGACCCGGTGGAAGTTACAGGCGAACTAACCTATTTCATGGGAGCCAAAATCAAGTGGGATAAAGGGAATATAACTGCTTCCCTGATATCTGC
>CALZFZ010000022.1 GCA_945786965.1 uncultured Muriicola sp.
GAAAAACCTAAGGAAGCCAAAAAAGAAAAGGAAGCTCCGGTTGCCGTTGAAGAAAAACCAAAAAAAGCAGCTCCAAAAAAAGCAGCAAAAGAAACAGCTGACGATCTGACAAAAGTGGAAGGAATCGGCCCAAAAATTTCAGAAGTTTTTCAAAAAGCAGGCATTCATACATTTACTGATTTAGCAGCCAAATCGGAAGACGATTTAAAAGAAATTTTGGCGGGTGCAGGTCCCCGATACGCTTCTAAAAATCCGGCTTCCTGGCCAAAACAAGCTAAAATGGCTGCCGATGGAAAATGGGATAAATTAAAAGAATGGCAGGATAACGCGAAAGCGGGAGTAGAATAAAAAATATTGATAGTAAACCAGGTACCTAAATAGGTATTAATAAAAATAAATGGACATGGTAAAAATTACCGCTGCAGATGTAAATCAACTAAGAAAGACTACCGGTGCAGGTATGATGGATTGTAAAAATGCCTTGGTAGAAGCCGAAGGTGATTTTGATAAAGCGATCGAAATCCTTCGAAAAAAAGGTCAGAAAGTGGCTGCGAAAAGAGCCGACAGAGATTCTTCTGAAGGTGCCGCTATCGCCAAAGTAAATGACAACAACACAGAAGGGGTGCTCATTTCACTAAACTGTGAAACCGATTTCGTCGCGAAAAATGAAAGTTTCGTTACTCTGGCCAAGGAATTGGCAGAGTTAGCGTTGCAATTTGATGATAAAGATGCTTTTTTATCCGCGAATTATAATGGTATTACGGTTCAGGATAAATTAACGGAGCAAACTGGAGTAATTGGTGAGAAAATTGAAATTGGAGGCTTTAGTAAATTACGCGCGCCTTTTGTTGGTTCATATATTCACGCTGGCAATAAAATCGCCACTTTAGTTGGGCTATCAGCAGCCGTTGAAGGTGCTGCAGTTGCAGCTAAAGATGTTGCGATGCAAGCAGCCGCAATGAATCCTGTGGCTTTGAACCAGGAAGGTGTTGATCAGGCAACTATTGATAAAGAAATTGAAATTGCCAAGGATCAACTGCGGCAGGAAGGAAAGCCCGAAGCAATGTTAGACAAAATAGCCCAGGGGAAACTCAACCGATTCTTTAAAGACAATACACTGGTTAATCAGGATTTTATCAAGGACAGTAAACAAAGTGTTGCTCAATATGTAAAGTCCGTAGACGCCTCTTTGGAGGTTACAGGGTTTGAACGTGTTGCTTTAGGATAAGCATCAATAACAAATTAAGAAAGCCGCTTTCTATAAATAGGAAGCGGCTTTTTTATTTCTTTAGGGTCTCCTTACCATGGATAATTTAGTTCTTTAACCAAGCCTCCCTTAATTTTAAAGCGGTTTCGTTCACGGATTCAGATTCAACAATGTTTCGATCACTGTAGGTAGGGATCCCTGCCTTACCCGAAAGGGTTATCTCATTACCATCCCGTAGGACCGTCATGGCAATATCCATTTCCGGATCCCAGCCAAAACTCTGCCCTATAATAGTCCGCATATTTTCTAAGGTAATAGGGGTGCCATTGATATTGGTAATAATATCCCCGCCCTTAGCGCCCAATGAATTAAAAAAAGAATTCAATTCAATTCCTTTTCTAATAAAAATAGTATTCAAATCAGCTGGCTGTGCATCTATATATGGCATTTGACCAATAAAGAAATACTCCCCTTGCCTTTCTTCAGAAACAATAGTTAATCCTACCTTACCCAGAATGTCTTCATAATTGATGGGCACATTCCCTATCACATGATTTTCAAAGTAAGTTCTAACTTGCGTATAGGTCATAGCAACGATTTCATCAATGAGTTCCGAGTCGTTAAATGGGGTGTTCCTGTCATATTTTTTTGAGAGTTCTTTCATAAGCCAACGGACACTTTTTTCTCCTCCGCTCAGTTCTCTCAACAGAATGTCCAAAGACATATTTATTAGGGTCCCTTTTTCGTAGACATTTGCGTAGTTTTCTTTATAAGGTTCTTCTAATATATTCTTACTCATGGTTGTAAAAGACATGGTATCATCATAAGATCCCGAATTGCTTATTTTATCCATGATCCTATCATAGAAGGCAGTTTCGTCTATTAATCCCTGCTGCACCTGAAACAAGTTGGCAAAGTATTCTGTAGTTCCCTCATACATCCATAAATGCTGAGACATTTTGGGTTCATTAAAATCGAAATACTGGATCTCGCGCGAATGTACATTGAGGGGTGTAACAATATGAAAGAACTCGTGCGATACAACATCAACCATAGATTCTTCCAAACTTTCCTTTGGCAATTGTTCCGGTAAGACCACCACTGTTGAAGTATGATGTTCCAATGCACCAAAACCCGTAGCGTCTGTATTTGTAAGTTCAGAGAGATATAATAAAATGGTGTACTGTTTGGTACCATCTATTTCGCCGAGAAAAGCCTTTTGGGCCTGCATCATGGTTTCCATTTTCGCACTCAGATCCTTAGCACTATATACATTATTGGGTGAATAAACGCTTAGCGTAACTTCAATATCGTTTATTTTAAATGAGCTTGTGTTGGGTTTGGCAAATAAAATTGGATTGTCTATAACCTCAAAATAACGGTCGGCAAGAAATGTTTTTGCTACATTTGGCAATGTATTGTTCTCTTTTTCTCTTAAAGAAGTAACGGGTTGCAAAGCATCGGGCGCTAGTATCCTTAGCTCGTAGGGAACCTCCTTGTATCCCTTAAAATAACCAATAAATCCATGAAGGTTTAAGAGGTAATTTTCGTCTTTTAAAATATTCGTACCTGCAGGTGAAAAAACAGGATCGTCTACTTCAGATTCTGTATCGAAGGTGTCATTTACGTAATAAGTAATCCTATCTAGTTTTTTGCCATTTTCAATAAACCAGCTGTCCTCATCTTTTCTAATAACATTAAGCATTTGCCCATTATAATCCAATGCTTTTAAATCCTCTATATATTTACCATAATTATCCTGGCTGTAGGTGCCGGGTACTATTTTCGGTATATAAAAAGAAATTGCATCTTCCGTAAAAAGCGCTGGATCAATACTTACCAGAACCCTGTCGTCATTTACATTCACTAAGTCCATGGTTGCAATTATTGGTGCCTTATCTGCGGTAACAAAATTTTTTGCAGAACCACAGCCTAGCAGAAGTATGCCGGTAAAAATTATAGGTAAGACCCTTTTCATAGTTTCAATTTAATTACGCAAGATTATTAAAATTAAATAAGTATAACGCTAATTGTAATAATTAATTATGGTTCCATTAATACTGGAAGTACCAGGTTGTGGTAAATTATTTTGACTATTTTTGTCGGTAAACAAGGATGAAAACATGCCATACAAACGGATACTTTTAAAACTCAGTGGAGAAGCTTTAATGGGCGATAAGCAATATGGAATAGACCCGGAAAGGCTTGCAGAATATGCCGAAGAAATTAAAGCCGTGGTAGAAAAAGGGATTGAAGTTGCCATTGTCATTGGTGGAGGTAATATTTTCAGAGGCTTATCCGGAGCCCTCAGCGGCGTGGATAGAGTACAGGGAGATCATATGGGTATGCTGGCAACCGTGATTAATGGCCTGGCCTTACAAAGTGCCCTTGAGACCAAAGGAGTGCAAACCAGATTACAATCGGCTATTAAGATAAACGAAGTAGCTGAACCATTTATAAGAAGACGGGCCATACGCCATTTGGAAAAAGGTAGGGTTGTCATCTTTGGGGGTGGTACCGGTAACCCTTATTTCACTACAGATTCTGCCGCAGTATTGAGGGCGATAGAAGTAGAGGCCGATGTGATCCTGAAAGGTACACGTGTAGACGGTATCTATACCAGCGATCCGGAAAAGGACAAAAACGCCACTAAATTCGATAATATATCCTTTAATGATGTTCTGAGTAAAGGATTGAAGGTAATGGACACCACTGCTTTTACCTTAAGCCAGGAAAATCAGCTGCCCATAGTGGTCTTTGATATGAACAAAAAAGGAAATTTATTGAAAATTGTTTCAGGTGAAAATATTGGTACGGTTGTAAATCTTTAATTTTTATAAAATTTGTGTTATTTTGTTTTTAAATTTTAGCTATGAATGAAGAAGTAACTTTTGTAATTGATACGGCCCATGAAAGTATGGAGGGTGCCATTTCCCATTTGGAGAAAGCCCTGGTTAAGATCCGTGCAGGGAAAGCAAGTCCGGCTATGCTATCATCTGTGATGGTAGAATATTACGGATCGCAAACCCCCTTATCGCAAGTTTCGAATATCAATACTCCGGATGCCCGTACCATTTCGGTGCAGCCATGGGAGAAGAGCATGCTCCAGGAAATAGAGACCTCCATAATGAATGCCAATTTAGGATTTAACCCAATGAATAATGGGGAAATGGTCATTATTAATGTTCCCCCTTTGACCGAGGAGCGAAGAATTCAACTGGCAAAACAAGCAAAAGCAGAAGCAGAAGAAGCCAAAGTAAGTGTTCGTAGTGCCAGACAAGAGGCAAATAAAGAAATCAAACAGTTGGAAATTTCAGAGGACCTTGAGAAAAATGCTGTTATAGACATTCAGGAACTCACCGATAAATACGTAGATAGAATAGATAAAATTTTAGATGTCAAAGAGGCCGAAATCATGAAAGTCTAACGCTAACTTATAATCCATACTTTTTTTAGCCATATATAATTTAAGTCATAAAGGAATGTCCCCTTCCCCAAAAAAATAGATGGCAATAATTGCAATAATCAAGGCCACCGCACAAACCACGATTAAGAAACGGTATAAACCCCGTTCGTATTTTCGGTATTGTTTGTGTTCTTTCATGCTTCTAACAGGCTGGATACTTTGACATTATGTAACACCTTCCGTTGAATTTCCTAAAAGTACATTAATTTCGCTTGAATTTACAATGTGGTGCAAGGCCATGATTACCTCACGGATTTCATTACGTGAAACTAGGAACACTGCCCGGCATTTTCTACCTTTGACCGCGTTTTAAGTAAACCGGGGACATACGAGTATAAACCAAATTACTACTTGGCCCCGTAATTACGCAGAGGTGCATTAAGGAATCGCCCATAAAGAGAAATGGTAGCAAAACTCACACGGAATTTTTGGACCAAAACAGCAAGGATTATTCTGAGAAACAGGATCTTGATCCTGCTTTGTATTGCAGCCATTACTGTTTTTTTTGGATTTCAATGGCAAAACATGCAGTTTTCCAGTTCGGAAGCAAACCTGCTTCCGGATGATCATCCAACCAACCTGGAATACAATGCATTTTTAGAGCTCTTCGGGGAAGAAGGAAATGCAGTGGTATTGGCCATTAGGGATCCCAAGCTTTATACTCCCGAAAATTTTAATCGCTGGAATGTTCTAAGCAAGCAACTGGCGGCTTTTCCAGAAGTCGATTTTGTTATCTCTACTGAAAACCTGCAGGAATTGGTAAAGGACAATGAAAGACAGGAGTTTATTCTAACT
Organism: uncultured Muriicola sp.; assembly: GCA_945786965.1. Classification (GTDB taxonomy): domain Bacteria; phylum Bacteroidota; class Bacteroidia; order Flavobacteriales; family Flavobacteriaceae; genus Muriicola. Next base: position 5,469 of record CALZFZ010000022.1, read on the forward strand.
CCTTTTTTAGTTACAAAACCAGAGACACAGCAGTCTATCGACAGTCTAAAACATCATCTTTTTAATGATCTCCCTTTTTATGATAATATTCTCTTTAACAAAGACAGCGAAACACTAAGGACCATCGTTTACCTGGATAAGGATATTGTAAATACTTCCGTTCGGAAGGATTTTATCCTGAACGATTTTATCAATCTGGTAAATGATTTTGAAGAAGAAACGGACCTGGATGTACGTATATCCGGAATGCCTTACATACGTACCATGAATTCTCAGAATATCATAGATGAGATTGGTATGTTTATCTCAGCAGCCCTGATCGTTACCTCACTTATATTTTTCTTCTTTTTTCGAAGTTTTCGCGCTACACTCATATCAATGTGTGTGGTCATTATTGGGGTTATGTGGGCCTTTGGCATACTGGGCTTATTGCGTTATGAGATTACGGTACTTACCGCATTAATACCTCCGCTTATTATTGTAATTGGGGTCCCCAATTGTATTTTTCTGATCAATAAATATCAGCAGGAAGTTAAAAAGCATGGGAATCAGGCGTTATCACTACAAAGGGTAATTTCTAAGATCGGGAATGCCACCCTTATGACCAATGTTACAACAGCTTCCGGTTTTGCCACCTTTATTATTACGGATAGTAAATTGCTGACAGAATTTGGGATCGTTGCCTCAATCAATATCATAGGTATTTTTATTCTTTCGTTGCTAATTATCCCCATTGTTTACAGTTTTATGGCCCTTCCTAAAACGAAACATTTGAAGCACCTTAACAAAAAGTGGATAGATGGTTTTGTAAACTGGATGGAACGTATTGTTCGCGAACGCAGAATAAGTGTGTATGTTATTTCCATTGCGCTTCTGGTAGTAAGTATTATTGGAATTTATCAAATAAATATTTCCGGAAGCCCAATCGAGGATATGCCAAAAAAGGCTGGATTTTTTAAGGATATCCGGTTCTTTGAAGAGGAGTTCGACGGCATAATGCCTGTTGAGATCGTTATTGACACTGAACGAGAAAAAGGGGTTTTAAAACCCGTCACACTGCGAAAAATGGCTGAATTGAGTGAGGTGATCGAAGAAATACCGGAACTCTCAAGGCCAACCTCTGTAGTAGAACTTGTAAAATATTCGAAACAGGCTTTTTATAATGGAATCCCAAAATATTACCAGCTACCCACTTCTCAGGAGAACACTTTTATCATGGATATCGCGAGAAAATCTCAGGGAAATAGCAATCTATTAGAAAATTTTGTGGATAGTACGGGACAGGTGGCCCGTATCACTACGTATATGAGGGACGTACGAACCGAGCGCATGGAAGCGATCGAGGCAAGGTTGCAAGAGAACCTACTTAAAATCTTTCCTCCTGAAAGGTACCATGTCTATTTAACGGGGAAAGCCCTCTTATTTCTAAAGGGAACTAAATATTTGGTTAAGAACCTAATTATGTCACTCTCATTGGCGATAGGATTAATTGCCCTTTTTATGGCCTATTTGTTTCGTTCTTTTCGCATGATCGTAATTTCCCTGATCCCTAACCTTCTTCCATTATTGGTTACCGCAGGGGTTATGGGTTTTGTGGGCGTACCTATAAAACCATCGACCATCCTTGTATTTAGCATCGCCTTTGGGATCTCTGTAGATGATACTATCCATTTTTTAGCCAAATACAGGCAAGAACTGTCGGCCAGCAGATGGAAAATTCAGAAATCGGTATACGCGGCTTTACGAGAGACAGGGGTTAGTATGTTTTATACCTCTATTGTATTGTTCTTTGGTTTTTCCGTATTTGTCACTTCCAGTTTTGGAGGCACCGTAGCCCTGGGCGCCCTGGTCTCTGCCACACTGCTTTTTGCCATGCTTGCCAATTTAATTTTATTGCCTTCATTACTTCTGTCACTCGAACGCAGTATTGCCAATAAGGAAGTAATGAAAGAACCTCAAATCGATATTCTCCCTAAAGAAGAATTACCTGAAATAACACAAATAGAAAAGTAAACAGAACGACTTATTAATTATAGTCCTTTCACCTCTTAAAGTTTTTCTCAATAAACTATCTTTGCGGGGCAAATTAGAAATATATTTTCATGGCTTTAGTAAGCATAAATGAGCTATTAAAAAAACAGCCTTTACAGCAAGATGTGGTTGTAAACGGATGGGTTAAAACGTTCAGAAGCAACCGGTTTATTGCCTTAAATGACGGATCTACCATTCACAATATTCAATGTGTAGTAGATTTTGAACAATTCGACGAATCTGTTTTGAGACAAATAGCAACCGGGGCAGCTTTGAAGATCACAGGTACCCTGGTAGAGAGCCAGGGTAAGGGACAGGCCGTAGAAATTCAGGTCAGCGATATTTTTGTACATGGGACCGCCGATGCGGATAACTACCCAATTCAGCCCAAAAAGCACTCCATGGAATTTTTACGGGAACAAGCCCATTTGAGGATCCGTACCAATACTTTTGCGGCAGTAATGCGGGTACGCTCGGCCCTTTCGTTTGCCATACACCAATACTTTCAAAAGAACGGATTTTATTATATGCATGCCCCGATCATCACGGGTTCGGATGCCGAAGGCGCGGGTGAAATGTTCAGAGTTACCACCCTCGATCCAAAAAACCCACCTTTAACGGAAGATGGAACTATTAACTACAGGGAAGACTTTTTTGGCAAGGAGACCAATTTAACCGTCTCCGGGCAATTAGAAGCAGAGGCCTATGCCATGGCACTGGGCAAGGTGTATACTTTTGGTCCTACCTTCCGTGCAGAAAATTCGAATACCTCAAGACATCTGGCAGAATTTTGGATGATTGAACCCGAAATGGCATTTTACAACCTGGATGACAATATGGACCTCGCAGAAGATTTTATAAAAAATATACTGCGTTATGTTTTGGAAAACTGCGAGGAAGACCTCAAATTTCTGGAGAAAAGATTATTAGATGAGGAAAAAACAAAGCCTCAAACAGAACGTAGTGAAATGTCTTTGTTAGAAAAACTTCGCTTTGTGGTAGACAACAATTTCATACGGATAACCTACACTGAGGCAATAGATATTTTGAAGAACAGCAAGCCTAATAAAAAGAAGAAATTTAAATACCCCATTGAGGAATGGGGAGCAGATCTGCAGAGTGAACACGAACGCTTCCTGGTAGAAAAACACTTTAAATGCCCTGTGATCCTTTTCGACTACCCTGCTAAAATCAAGGCATTTTACATGCGTCTGAATGAGGACGGTAAAACAGTGAGGGCAATGGACATCCTTTTCCCGGATATCGGTGAGATTGTAGGAGGATCACAAAGAGAAGAGCGACTTGAAGTTCTGCAGGAAAAAATAGAAGCTTTAGGTATCGATGAAAAAGAACTTTGGTGGTATTTAGATCTTAGAAAATACGGAACTGCCATACATAGTGGCTTTGGGCTTGGCTTTGAGCGTCTTGTACAGTTTACAACGGGTATGGGCAATATTCGCGATGTTATTCCGTTTCCCAGAACACCCCAGAATGCGGAGTTTTAATTGGAATTTCGCTAACTTTATAAGACATGAAGAATTAGCCCCAGATGCTTAAACAACACTTACAGTTTAAATTATCCCAGAAGTTATCTCCACAACAAATTCAGTTGATGAAGCTAATTCAACTTCCTACTCAGGCATTTGAACAACGGCTAAAACAGGAATTAGAAGAAAATCCGGCATTGGAGTCTGGCAAGGAAGAGACCAATACCCTGGAAGATGATTTCGATGATGTGTATGAGAACGATGAAGATACCGAAACCATCAATACTGAAGATATCAATATTGATGATTATTTAAGCGATGATGAGGTGCCGGATTACAGAACGCGTACACAAAATTACAGTTCAGATGATGAAGAAAAGAGTGTGCCCTATGCTGCCGGTATTTCCTTTAATCAATACCTAATCAATCAGCTGAACACAGTTTACTTAAGTGATACGGAATGGGCCATCGCCGAATTTTTGGTGGGAAGTGTGGATGAAAGTGGATATATACGTAGGCCTGTGGCAGATATCATGGACGATTTGGCCTTTACTCAGAATATCTATGTAGAAGAAAGTGCTATAGAAAAGATTCTTAAAATAGTACAGGAATTAGACCCTGCAGGGGTAGCAGCCCGTTCTTTGGATGAATGCCTTCTCATTCAACTAAAACGCAAAGAGCCAACTCCTTCTATAGAATTGGCCATTACTATTCTTGAAAAATCCTTTGACCATTTTACTAAAAAACACTACAATAAACTAATTCAAAAACACGACGTCTCAGAACAACAGCTAAAAGAGGCAATTTCTGAAATTGAAAAATTAAATCCTAAACCCGGTGGATCTTATTCGGGAAGCAACAAAATTGTAGAACACATAGTCCCGGATTTCTCTATTCGGATCGTAGAAGGGGAACTCGAGTTAAGCCTGAACAGCAGGAATGCCCCGGAATTACATGTATCTAAAGAGTACAGCAACATGCTGGCAGGTTATAAGATTGCCAAGGACCGATCCAAATCCCAGAAAGATGCGGTACAGTTCATCAAACAAAAATTAGACGCTGCCAAATGGTTCATAGATGCCATAAAACAACGACAGCAAACCTTGTATATCACCATGAGCGCTATCATGGAATATCAAAAAGAATACTTCCTTACCGGCGATGAGCGAAAATTACGCCCAATGATATTAAAGGACATTGCCGATGCCATAAATATGGACGTATCTACGGTTTCCAGGGTGGCCAACAGCAAATATGTTGATACGCCCTATGGAACTAAACTGATAAAAGAGTACTTCTCAGAGTCCATGAAAAATGTACAGGGAGAAGACGTGTCAACCAAAGAAATCAAAAAAATACTGGAAACGGTTATTGGTGAAGAAACGAAACGAAAACCCCTAACCGATGATAAATTAGCCGGTATCTTAAAGGAAAAAGGATATCCTATAGCCCGCAGAACAGTGGCCAAATACAGAGAACAACTTGGAATTCCCGTGGCCCGCTTAAGAAAGGAAATATGATGGCACATGTGTTAAAATTGATTTCCTATATCTTCCACCCAATTTTCATACCTATTGCCGGTACCATTTCTTACTTTTTAATTACCCCTAAGTATACCACCATTGAACTTCGAAGTGGCAATATCCTGCCCATTTTTATTCTAACGATCATTATCCCCATCATCTGTTTTTTTATTCTCAAAAATCTGGGCGTTATAAATTCAATTTTCCTGACGAAAATAAATGAACGCAAATATCCCTTATTGATTAGCCTTGCATTGTTGCTAATGATCCTTACAAAGGTAATACCGGACAATTATACCATTGAACTTTACTATTTTTTTCTGGGTCTAATCGCCGCAACCAGCACTGCATTATTCCTTTTAATAATCCAATTTAAAAGCAGTCTTCACATGATGGGCATGGGCAGTCTACTCATGTTCCTGATTTGTTTAAGCATTCATTTTGAGAGAAATATCATTATTGCCATTAGCTTTTTATTTTTGGCTTCCGGCCTGGTTGCAACCTCCAGATTATATTTGAAAGCCCATACCAGGGCCGAGCTATTGATTGGATTAATGATCGGTATTGCTTCCCAATTACTTACTGTGAAATTCTGGTTATAAACGGTAAAAGTGTGCGTTATAGAATATAAAAAATGAGCCCGATACGCAATGGGGTAAATGTCAGGTCCTCCCCGGTGTCCAATTTTAATCCATCTTCAAAAAGGTTATTCAAGGCATAGTACACATGAATATTGAAGGTATTATATCCAAAATTCACCATAAGCCCATATCGAAAGTTCTGTGTATCTGTATTATAGAAAGATTCTTTTCCTGTGTCCGTTACAATTTTCGATCTGCTTCCCAGGATATAACTAAACTTAATACCCGAGTAAATGCGCCAAAATTTATATTCGCCTGGTGTAGAATTTCGCCATCTGAATTCTAGCGGAAATTCCAACAAATGAGTTTCCAGCTTATTGCGCTTTAGACCTAAGTCAGTTCCCAATATGCTGTACTCAAAAGTATTGTCCAATTCTTGGACCGATAAATTAGAATAATAGGAATTCACAGCATAGCCCAATCCAATACCTATGGCAACATTTCTCCGACTGTTTAAAGGGATATCCTTAATGAACCCGCCTTGCAGTCCATAAGAAAGATTGCGCAGATCTATAGGATCAGGTTTATTTAAAACGAAGTTGTAAGTTAGGCCCACATAAAACTGATCTTCCAAATATTTAAGATCTACCTCATCTTCATTCTCCTGGGAAAACAGACTTCCTGAAATGAAACAGATAAAAAGAATAATATATACAGTTCTCATGTACTTAAAGGTAAAATAATTGGCATAATACCAATAAAAAAACGCTTCAAATATTTATTGAAGCGTTTTTTATAACTATTTAAGTTTGAATACTTATTCTATATTTCTAAATGCATCTCCTTCGTAGGTCGTATAATTTACCTTTAGAGCATTTACCTTACGCAATTGTTGTTTTATGTCCGAGATTAACCCCATGTTGGCATTTTTATCAACTTTCAGGGCAGTGGTTAATACATTCTGAAGTTCCTGAGGTTTTTTGGCGCGTTCTTCCAATATAAATGGACCTATATCTGTTACGCTCGCAAATTTATCATTCAGCTGTATTTTGGGCTCTGTACCAAAAACCTTCTGATAGTCCCTGGTAGGTCTCCCTACATAAATATAAAGGACCCTGTCTTTCTTTTCGAGTTTCTTAACTTCGCTTGCATTTGGTAAGACATTTTCTACCATTAATGAGCTATCCTTCATGACGGTCACCGTCATAAAAAAGAACAGCAGCATAAATACAATATCTGGCAACGAGGCTGTAGAAACAGCTGGCAGATCTCCGTCTTTTTTCTTTGTAAATTTAGACATAATTGTGTTTTACTAAGGTATCGTTAATTACTGGTAGAGGTTTCTGCCTCGGATAATTTTTGCGGGAATAATTCCTGAACCTGCTGTACCTTGGGTTTCAGATCGTCGCGTATACTCGAAGGAGTTTCAGGATTTAAAAATTCTGCCTCCATATCTGTGAAATCCCTTCCAAAAAGACGCTGAGCCTCCCTGTTTCGTAAATCATTATAGGCTCCTACTAATTCGTTCTGAACGGTAATATAGGTTCCGTACTTCGTTTCCCTGTCATTTTTAAGTGAGATAATCGCTTTCGTTGGATTATCAGAAGAAGAAGCATCCTTTCTGCCCTTGCAATAATTACAGGTACCATCTCCGCCATTGTCCAGAAAAGCCATTGCTTTTCTTCTTAGATCCTTCAGATTGGTAAGTTCTTCTTCGGCCAATAATTGGCCACTTTTATTAATATTCACCGTAAAGATGTTCTTTTGTTTAATAACAACATCTGTATCTGGCGGCTCCATAGGCGGTAACATCCTGTCTAACCCTGCATCTGTTTCAATGGTAGTGGTTACCAGGAAAAAGATTAGGAGTAAAAAGGCAATGTCTGCCATCGAACCTGCATTCACTTCGGGTGGTCCTCCTCTTCTAGCCATAGTTTATAATTTATTTATTAGACATCTTTTTTATTCCTCCATATAACATAGAAACAATGGCAATGATTACCAGAAGGAAAAATAGATTGAGTCCTGTTCCAATATTTTTTACCGTAGATTCCGTAGTAGGAATCCCTCTGTTTGCCATTTCATTCAGATCAATATCTGTACCAGTGGCCGCGAAATAAGCAGCTGCAAGAACTACCAGAAATGCCACGATCACCGTTAAGGATTTCTTCAGCTTCTCAGGATGTGCAATTAAATTAACAAGCGTAAACAACAAACTTGATACTACTGCCACTGCTAGAAGTATAAAGGTAATAATGAACATCCCATTGATAGCAGCACTTTGTGCTGCTTCTCCAGGTGGTACTTCCTGCCCTGGTAACTGATACCAAAGGATGGCCGATATAAGACCTAATACAGCCAATACTATTTTAACTATTTTATTCATAATATTTGGTATTAAGTATCTTATTATTTTTTGTGATCTACCAGCATATCGATCAATGTGATCGAAGAATCTTCCATATCATTTACAATACCATCTATTTTGGCAATAATATAGTTGTAGAAAATCTGAAGGATAATAGCCGTGATAAGTCCAAATACCGTAGTTAATAAGGCCACCTGAATATCTCCTGCGATCAGAGAGGCACTTAAGTTACCCACTGCACTAATCTTTTGGAAGGCCTGGATCATACCAATTACCGTACCCATGAAACCAAGCATCGGTGCAATGGCGATGAATAAGGACAACCAGGAAACATTTTTCTCCAACTGACCCATTTGCACTCCACCATAGGCAATAACTGCTTTTTCAGCCGATTCTATACCTTCTCCTGCTCTGTCTAATCCCTGATAGTAAATGGAGGCTACAGGACCTCTTGTATTTCTACAAACTTCTTTAGCTGCTTCAACACCACCGGAAGCCAAAGCATCTTCTACTTGCTGCTTTAATTTGTCAGTGTTAGTGCTGGCCATGTTTAAATAAATAATTCTTTCAATGGCTACAGCCAAACCTAATATCAAACATAAAAGTACAATACCCATAAAACCTGCACCCCCTTGGATGAATTGTTCTTTTAAAACTTGTGTGAAGCCTTTATCTTCTGTCATTTCCTCAGCAGGAGTTTCATCCTGGATAACTATTGTAGCCGTAGCAACAGTTGAAGAAAGATTTGAAACCAAAGCATTCGCATTTGCATTTACCGTATTTGTACCTAGTACAAATAGCCCAGCTATAGCCAGGATCGAGAATAATTTTTTCATTTCGTTCAAACTTAAATTTAGTTAGTTAATAGAGTTAAAGATATAAAAAATATACAATTAATAATTAAAACATTTGAGTAATTCGGGATTAAAAAGCCCTCAAATTGTCAATTAGACAAATATAACCCCAAAATTTAAAAAACCTAATTTTTATGGTATTCAGTATGAAAAAAAAAGTTTTACTTGAGCAGAGAGGAAGGGATTCGAACCCTCGATACACTTTTGGTGTATACACACTTTCCAGGCGTGCGCCTTCGACCACTCGGCCACCTCTCTATTCCCTTATTTAAGGGCGGGTAAGAAACAAAAAAAATATTAGTTAATGAAATTTTAGAAGGTTAATTTTAGGTCATTTCTCCCCGAATGGAAGTCTCAAAAATAGTTGCAAACGATTTGCCAGAAACCTCACTACCCAACAGGTACATAAGCTTGGTAATGGCCGCCTCTGTGGTAATATCGCGTCCATTGATGATAGACATCCGCTCTAATTCCTTACTGGTTTCGTAGCGGCCCATAATAACACTGCCCCCTGAGCACTGAGTAACATTTACAATGTGTAATCCCTTATTGAGCGCATTTCTCAGATCGTTGAGTAACCATTCGTCGGTAGGCGCATTCCCTGCGCCATAGGTTTCCAGTACCAGCGCTTTCAAATTGGGAATGTTCAGGATACTCTGGAGCAAATCCCTGTTAAACCCTGGGAACAATTTTAATATAGCAACACGATCGTCCAGTTCTTTGTGTACTATTAGAGGCTTCGCTTTTTTTGACTTCAATAAATTCTCTTTATACACTTTTAAGTGTACCCCAGATTCTGCCAATACCGGATAATTTAATGAGGCAAACGCTTCAAAATGTTCTGCATTTATCTTGGTGGTACGGTTAGCTCTGAATAATTCATTCTCAAAATAAAGGCACACCTCCTGCACAACGGGTTGGTTGTTTTCCTTTAATGCCGCAATCTGGATAGATGTTATTAGATTTTCCTTGGCATCGGTCCGAAGATCCCCAATAGGCAATTGAGACCCAGTAAAAATTACCGGCTTCGCCAAATTTTCGAGCATATAACTCAACGCAGATGAGGTATAACTCATAGTGTCACTTCCATGCAGCACCACAAAGCCATCGTAGTCGGCATAGTAATTTTCAATAATGGTTGCAATAGAAACCCAATGTGTTGGATTCATGTTGGAAGAATCGATTGGTTTTTTGAAAGACACACTGTCAATTGCACAGTCTAACTGGCCAAGTTCGGGAATATTATTGACCACCTTTTTAAAATCGAATGCCTTTAAAATTCCCGATTTGTATTCCTTTACCATCCCGATGGTGCCTCCTGTATAGATCAGTAATATTTTGGTAGTCTTGTTTTTCAAAATGTGCTAGATTAAAAATTAAGTTGGTTAGTATCCATTATATACCAAATATTTCTCTTGAATTATCCGTGGTGATCCTGGCAATATCGGCTTCGGGTACTTGGTAAATATCGGATAGTTTGTGCAACACCTCCATTAAATAGGCACTTTCATTTCTTTTTCCACGGAATGGAGCCGGTGCCAGGTAAGGAGCATCTGTCTCCAATACAATATGTGATAGGTCTATTTGATCTAAGAAGGTGTCTATTTTCCCATTTTTAAAAGTAACTACCCCTCCTATTCCCAGTTTCATATTATGGCCGATCGCTCTTTTTGCCTGCTCCAGTGTTCCCGTAAAGCAATGGAAGATACCAAAGAGATCCTCACTTTTTTCTTCTTCCAGAATGTCAAAGATCTCATCAAAGGAGTCCCGGCTATGGATAACAATGGGCAACTTGTGCTCCTTTGCAAGCCCGATCTGTTTTTTAAAAGCGTGCTGCTGTTGCTTGAAAAAAGACTTGTCCCAATACAGATCAATCCCAATTTCACCAACTGCATAAAATTTTCGCTGATTCAACATGGCTTCAACATGTTCCAGTTCCCGATCAAAATCTTCCTTTACATGCGTAGGATGAAGGCCCATCATTAAAAATATGTGGTCCGGATAGGAGCGCTCTAATTCCAACATAGCCTCCGTATATGTTGAGTCGATCGCTGGTATAAAATACCGCTCTATTCCAAGGGCAATGCCTTTTTGTATGATGGCGTCTCTGTCGGCTTCAAAAGCTTCACTGTAAAGATGGCTATGGGTATCTGTAATTAACATGGAACAAAAATAGGACTATCTTTGTCAAAACAAATACCCATGGGTGCTCTTAAACGTTTTTTAAAAAAGAAAAAATACTTTAAAATCCC
>CALZFZ010000023.1 GCA_945786965.1 uncultured Muriicola sp.
GTAATTTATTGTGTTCATAAACTGCTACCAAAATCTCGTCTTTACTCCAGAATCCGGCAAACGGAGGTATTCCGGCAATGGCCAGGGCAGCGATTAGAAATGTGATATTGGTGACAGGCATGTACTTTCTCAACCCACCCATATCTTTTAAGAAATTGCTGTGTACGGCGTGGATCACAGATCCGGCACATAAGAATAGCAATGCTTTAAACATGGCATGCGTAAATAGATGGAACATGGAGGACATATAACCTAATCCTTCATGACCTTCGTATCCCGAAACGCCTAATGCCAGCATCATATAACCCAATTGTGACATCGTCGAAAATGCAAGTACACGCTTTATATCGGTCTGGGTAATGGCGATCACTGCTGCAAAAAGAGACGAAAAAGCTCCTACAAATGCCACAATCTGCAGTGCAAATCCCTCTTCTACAAAATAATCCATTGGAAATAGACGAGCCACAAGAAACACACCCGCTACTACCATAGTAGCCGCATGTATCAAGGCCGATACCGGGGTAGGACCTTCCATGGCATCCGGAAGCCATATGTGTAATGGAAACATAGCAGATTTACCGGCACCTCCAATAAAAACCAGTATAAGAGCCCAGGTTAACACCGATAACCCCATGAAGGAAGTGGATGCCCAGTTTAGAATGGCACTACCTTCCGGATTGTTGAGTGTTTCAAAATCATAGGTGCCCGTATAGTATCCGATAATCAGGATCCCTATGAGGAAACCAAGATCTGCGAAGCGGGTTACTATGAAGGCCTTTTTTGCTGCGGCCACGGCAGTATCCTTCGTGTAATAATATCCAATAAGCAAATAAGAAGAGACCCCTACCAGTTCCCAAAAGATATAAATCTGAAATAGGTTGGTTGCCAGGACCAGTCCGTACATGGAGAAAGAGAATAAAGAAAGGAAAGCAAAGAATTTGGTATAACCCTCATCACCTTTCATGTACCCCCTGCTATAAATATGAACCATTAAGGAGATCGTAGATACCACAATGAGCATCATCACCGAAATAGGGTCGAGTAAAATGCCCATGTCTATCCGGAGCGTATCCGTAAAATTCATCCATACAGTTTTCTGACCAAGGCTTGGAAATGCACCATTTACCTTACCGATGACAAAAAAATACTGGAAGGCCGTGTAAAAAGAGAAGAGTGTAGAAAGTGTTAATCCAAATACCCCTATTAGACCAGATATGGCAGGTTTAATTTTCTGGTTAAATAACCCCAGCAATAGAAATACTGCCAGAGGAATCAAAGGAATTAAAAGGACATAGGTGTAATTCATAATATAAACTCGTTAGTACTTCATAGTTTCAATATCCTTTACTTCAACAGAATTTATTTGCCTGTATAGGTTAATGATGATCGATACGGCCAATGCCGTTTCTGCCGCCGCTACGGCAATTATAAAAATGGAAAACAACACCCCTTGTAAAATGTCCGGATAGAGGTACTTGTTAATTACCACAAAATTGATCACTGAAGCATTTAATATAAGTTCTACCGAGATTAAAACAGAGATTAGGTTTTTTCTGGTGATAAACCCATAGACCCCGATAAAAAAAAGTATTGAAGTTACTGTAAACAATTCGTAGATCGTAATTCCTGGGATCATTTGGTCTGGTTGTTATTTTCTGATAATTTATTTCCTTTGGCAATGATGATGGCACCGATCATTGCAGCTAACAATAGAACACTTATCACTTCGAACGGAAGGATAAATCCGCCTGCTTCATAGCTTAAAAGTTTAATACCTATCTCATCCACATTGGTGGTCAATGAATTTTCGACCACATTGAACCTATAGGAATATATGGTGAATAAAAAAACACCGAGTCCTAACAGGCACGCAATACCGGTTGTAATTTTCCGGGATGTTTTCGCAATTTCCAACCGCATTTCTATATGATGTACCAAGAGCACGGAAAAGATGATCAATACAATGATGCCTCCAGCGTAAATGGTTAGTTGAATAGCTGCCAGGAAATTATAATCGATTAAAAAGTATACCCCTGCGATTCCGGATAGTACAAATAGTAAATAAATGACAGATCGAAGCATTTTCCGGCTTGTAACCGAAGCGAAAGCAAAGATGATAATTATTAAAGCCAGGATGTAAAAAACAATTCTTTCCATAAATTTAATCTTCTACTCCCGGCATTAGCTTCGAACCTGGTTTATTAAGCACTCGGGTAAGTGCACTTCTGTCGTACACTGAATTTTCAAAATTTTGCCCCCATTCAATAGCATCTGTAGGGCATACATCAATGCAAAGGCCACACATCGTACACATGCTTAAATGATATACGAATTGGTCTATTTTCTTTTTCTTCTTACCAGTTACCTCATCAATCCCGCGGTCCCAAATAATCTCTATGGTGCCATTGGGACATGCAATTTCACATTTTTGGCAACCGGTGCAACGGTGCTCATTATTCTCATCATGAGGCATTATAACCTCTCCTCTGAAGCGGTCGAACATTTTTAAGGTATCACGGTTGTCTGGGTATTGTTGTGTGATAGCCCCTTTTCTGGAGGTCAAAAAATATTTCCCCGTAACGCTCATTCCCGTGAGTAACGTTTTAATCCCTTTATAGATGTCTGAAAAATAACTCATAGTACTAAAATCTTATCGTTAGGTTGAGCCAAACTATTAATGCCATTACAACCATATTCACCAAATTAATGGGGAGTAAATACTTCCATTCAAGGGTTAGTAACTGATCAACCCTAAGCCGTGGAAACGTCCAACGGAACCACATCATTAAAAATACCAGCCCCATGGTTTTGGCTAAGAACCAGAATACCCCCAGCCAGGGAATGGATTCTGTAATCCCAAATGGGGATAACCACCCTCCAAAAAACATGGTGGTTGCAATGGCCGCTATGATAAACATATTGATGAATTCGGCCAGAAAAAAATATGCGAATTTCATTCCTGAATATTCGGTATGGAACCCCGCTCCTAATTCGGATTCTGCTTCTACCATATCGAAAGGAGCCCTGTTCGTTTCTGCGGTTCCCGAGATCATAAAGACCATAAAGGCTATGATAGCCGGGATATGCCCCTGCACAATAAGCCATCCGTTTTTTTGAAATTCAATGATCTCAGACAGTTGTAATGTACCTGTGATTACCACCATGGTCAAAAGGGATAATCCAACTGAAAGCTCATAGCTAATGGTTTGCACACCGCTCCGCATAGCACCGATCAAGGCAAACTTATTATTACTGCTCCATCCTCCCAGCAATATTCCAATGACCCCAATGGATGAAATAGCAATTAAAAAGAAGATCCCGATATTGATATCAAAGGCATGGAATTCCTTGGTAAAGGGGATCACTGCCAAGGCCATCAGTGCCGAGATGATCACAAAATAAGGAGCCAGGTTATACAGGAATTTATCGGCCCTTTCGGTTCCGGTCAACTCTTTGGTCAGGAGTTTAATCGCGTCGGCCATTGTCTGCAACAAGCCCTGGAATCCTACCCTGTTGGGGCCAATTCTCAATTGAAACCAGGCGGCTACACGCCTTTCCAGAAGCACCAGGAACAATCCGGCTACGGCAAATATGGTTAAGTAAACCACAGCAATCAGTACCATTTCCACAATACTGGCAACGCCTTCGGGCATAATGCTGAAAAGCCAATTGTGAATATTCTCTGTGATACTTAATAGGATCATCACTTTTTATTTAACGGTCAATATCCGGGATCACAAGATCCAGGGTTGCCATAGTAGCAACCAGGTCGCCTATTTTTCCGCCTACGGCGATATGATTCAACAATGATAAATTTGAAAAACCTGGTGACCTAAATTTAAGTCGGTAAGGACTTTTGGTCCCCGTACTGATGATATAGACCCCCAATTCTCCCCGTGCAGTCTCCACCTTCTGGAAGTACTCCCCCTTGGGTAATTTTATCACCGCATTGGTGGTAACCCTATGTTCTCCTTCAGGAATATTGTCTATTAATTGTTCTACAATAGAAAGAGATTCCCACATTTCCTGAATACGGACAAGGTAACGTGCATAGGTATCCCCTTCTGTTTTTAGGACTTCATTAAAGGTAACTTTATCAATGGCACTATAGGGGTGATGTTTGCGCACATCACAGGAATAACCCGAAGCTCTGCCTACCGGGCCGGAGGCACCAAAGGAAATAGCATCTTCCTTACTCAAAATCCCAACCCCGACAGTTCGTTTTTGGAAAATGACGTTTCCCGTCAACAATCGGTCATACTCGGGAAGTTTCGTTTTAAAGTGGACTATAAAGTCCTTAACCCTTTTTACAAAATTGGGGTGAATGTCGAGCATCAATCCACCTGGCACATTGTAATTCATGGTAAGCCTGGCGCCACAGGTTTCCTCCATGATATCATTGATCATTTCCCTATCCCGAAAGCCATAGAAATAGGTGGTAAGTGCACCAACATCCATTCCCATGACCCCCCACCAGAGACAATGGGATGATATTCTTGTTAATTCCCCAATAATGGTCCGAATAACCTTTACGCGTTCCGGGATCTCCAGTTGAAGCGCATTTTCAACGGCCAGACAAACAGCCTCATTGTTAATATTGGCCGACAGATAATCCATTCGGTCAGTGAGGTGTACTATTTGCTGATAGCTGTCCCGTTCACACATTTTTTCAATGGAGCGATGGATATACCCTAAATCGGGTTCTACTTTCTTGATGATCTCCCCGTCGATCGTCAGTAATAACCGAAGTACGCCATGAGTAGCCGGGTGTTGCGGCCCCATGTTTATGAAGTATTCTTCAGACTTAAAATTGGTATGTACAACTTCGGTTTCCATCGACAGTTTAGTATAATATCATATTAACATCATCCTCATAGTCCTTTCTAAGAGGATACCCAACCCAATCTTCCGTTAAAAAAAGCCGTTTTAGATTGGGATGATTGTTGAAACGGATCCCAAAGAAATCGAACACTTCGCGTTCATGAAATTCCGCCGTAGCCCAGATATCATAAACAGTATCTAAAATGGGGTTGTCACGGTCTTCGGTAGTTACTTTAACCACTACCATATGCCTTTTTGATGTTGATTCCAAATGATAGACAATCCCCAGTTTTTCTCCCCAATCTACTCCACTCAGGCAAAATAAATAATCGAACTGTGTTTCCGGGTTACTTTTCAATTGGGACATTAGTGTATGCAAGTTTTGCGGTGATACATGGATATTTAAAAACTGAGATTCCTCTTCCGTAAATTCCAATTCCGGTAACCAGTTACCGATTAATTGTTGCAATGCTTCTTTCGTCATTATTTCAAATTTTTAAAGCCCTTCATCAAAACCTTCAATAGGATTGATCTTATGTTTTTTGCTTTCCTTTCGTATCTTATCCTGTAGCATCAGCATTCCTTCTAAAAGTGCCTCAGGTCTTGGTGGGCACCCGGGAACATAAACGTCTACAGGGATTACATGATCGGCTCCTTTAACCACCGAATAGGTGTTATAGAAAAAAGGACCCCCAGAAATAGCACAGGCTCCCATGGCAATCACATATCTAGGTTCTGCCATTTGTTCGTAGAGGCGTCTGAGTACGGGAGCCATTTTATTTACGATGGTCCCGGCTATAATGATCAGGTCTGCTTGTCTTGGTGAAGGTCGTGCCACCTCAAAGCCAAACCTGGAATAATCGTGCCTGGAAGCACCTGTCTGCATCATTTCGATAGCACAGCAGCTGGTTCCAAAATAAAGCGACCATAAGGAGTTAGATCTTCCCCAATTAATGATCTTATCTAAGTTGGTAACAACTACGTTTGCTCCATTTCCTGCAGGGATCACTTTCCCCGGGAAATCATCCGGTATTTTATTTGGTGTATCTATTCCCATTGTAACGCTCCTTTCTTCCATGCATATGCCAAGCCTAATCCAAGAATAAACAAGAAGATTAATACTTCTAAAAAGGCAATGGCTCCTATGCCTTCAAAAACAACCGCCCAGGGGACTAAAAAAGCGATCTCAACATCAAATATCAAAAACAAGATAGCGAAGAGGTAATAGCCTACTTTAAATTGGACCCAGGTTGGGCCTATTGTTACCATACCACTTTCATAAGGCGCTCTTTTCTGTTCACTGTCCGATTTTGGCGAAATCAGGTTCGAAAGAAAGTTAGCACCCGCAACCAGGACTACCCCTGCTATAAAAAATACAATGATGGCTTCTGACCCCATATTCCTTTATTCCTTAATTTCATAAACGTCTCCGGAGAAAAACAGATCATCGGTTTTTCTAAAAGAGGAATTAGCTTTTACCTGTACCGTTAAAGCATCTTCACGTTCTTCAAAGGTGGTATCGTTAAAACTGCGAATGATCCCTGTTACCATCGGATATTCTAACCTTACCAACATTTGATGTAGGGTAGGATCATGTTCTTTGGCATTATGTATCAGGATATCCGTTTCTTCAATACCATTTTCTCCAATGGTCACTACTTCTAACCGAATTCCCTTTAATATTAATCCTTTGTCTCGATCTTTTCCAAAGATCATAGGCTTTCCATGTTCCACATAAAGTTGTCTGTCTTCACGAACTGCCTTATCGGTATATTTGGCAAAACAACCATCATTGAATATAGGGCAGTTTTGCAGGACCTCAACCAGCGAGGTGCCTTTGTACTTTTGAGATTGAATAAAGATCTCAGTCATCTCTTTTGGTGTGTTTCCGCCAATTCTGGCAAAGAAACGAGCCTGGGCGCCCAGGGCTAATTCACCGGCCGAAAATGGCGGCTGTGTATTTCCATATGGAGACGATTTCGTTTTTTGGCCAACCAGGGAAGTTGGCGAGAATTGCCCTTTGGTAAGGCCATAGATTTCATTGTTAAAAAGAATGATGTTTAAATCTAGATTTCTACGCAATACATGTATAAAATGATTACCGCCAATAGCAAGGGAATCGCCGTCTCCCGTAATAACCCAAACACTCAAATCAGGATTGGCCAATTTAACGCCCGAAGCAATTGCGGCAGCCCTGCCGTGAATACTATGCATTCCATATGTGTCCATATAATATGGAAAGCGAGATGAACATCCGATCCCGGAAATAAAAACAACATTTTCCTTTTTTATCCCAATTTCTGGGAGTGCCTTTTGCACGGATCGCAGGATAACATAGTCATCACAACCTGGGCACCACCGAACTTCCTGATCACTGGCAAAATCCTTATACGTATATTCTTTTACAGCTGTTGTTTCCATGATTATGTTACTAATTGTTTAAATTTTTGTACTAGCTCATTATTGGCAAATGGCAATCCCTGGATCTTGTTGAATTGTAAAAATTCAAAACCATTAAAACTAGATTTAAGGACTTTTACAAACTGCCCCGTGTTTAATTCGCAGACAATTATTTTCTTAAATCGTTTTAGAAGAGCTTCCGTGTTTGTTGGCAAAGGATTGAGATAATGAAAATGCGCGAAGCCAATGTTTTTATACCCTTCATCATTCAAATGCTTAACGGCAGAATGCAAACTTCCATAGGTGCCTCCCCAGCCAATAACCAATAGATCCCCAGAATCTGCAAATTCTGTTTCCTGATCTGGAATATAGTTCTGGACACGCTTTATTTTCTCAGCACGAATGTTGGTCATGTATTCATGATTCTCCGGATCATAGGATACATTTCCCGTAACTTTATCTTTTTCCAGGCCACCTACTCGATGTTCCATTCCGGGGGTTCCGGGAACGGCCCAATACCGTGCCAGGGAATCCTGATCCCTGTCATACGGATGCCAGTTTTCCTTAAATTCCTTCAGCAAGTTGTTTTTTATTTCCGGCATCTCATTCACCGATTGGATTTTCCAAGGAGCAGAACCATTCGCGATATACCCATCACTCATTAATATAACCGGCGTCATATGCTCCAGGGTTAATTTGGCTGCCTCATAGGCATAATTGAAACAGTTGGCGGGGGTACTTGCAGCAATAATTATCACCGGGCTTTCACCGTTCCTTCCATACATAGCCTGTAAAAGATCGGACTGTTCCGTTTTTGTTGGAAGGCCGGTAGAAGGCCCCCCTCGTTGTACGTTGACCAGCACCAAAGGTAATTCGATCATCATGGCCAAGCCAAGAGCTTCCCCTTTAAGGGCCAATCCGGGCCCCGAAGTAGTGGTTATAGCAAGATCGCCTGCAAAGGAGGCTCCAATGGCGGAGGTAATCCCCGCAATTTCGTCTTCTGCCTGCAGTGTTTTTACCCCAAAATGTTTGTGTTTCACCAACTCATGTAAAATATCTGAAGCCGGCGTAATTGGGTATGAACCCAGAAACAATTCCAGCCCTGATTTTTCTGCCGCTGCCAGAAACCCCCAGGCTGTGGCGGTATTCCCCATAACGATCCTGTAGGTACCTGCCTCCATTTTGGCTGGGGAAATGGTATAAGCATTGGGGATTAATTCTAAAGTCTCCGCAAAATAATACCCTGCATTGAGCACTTTGGTATTGGCTTCAATGATCTCAGGTTTCGATTTAAATTTTTTCTGAAAGAATTCTATGGTATGTTCGGTAGACCTGTGGTACATCCAATACACCATCCCAAGGGCAAACATATTTTTACTCCTGGTAATGGCTTTATTATCTAAACCCTGTACTTCTTTTAATGTCTCTTTGGTCAGGGATGTCATGGATACTTCTATTACCCGGTAATTCTCCAGGCTATTGTCTTCCAACGGATTGGATTCATACAGTGCCTTTTCCAAATTCTTCTTGGTAAATGAATCGGTATCTACAATAATAGTATGGCCGGGTTTAACAGCATGCAGATTTGTTTTTAAACCTGCAGGGTTCATAGCAACCAAAAGGTCTACTTCATCCCCGGGGGTACTGATTTCAACACTTCCAATATGGACCTGGTAACCAGAAACGCCATACAAGCTTCCCTGAGGAGCCCTGATCTCAGCAGGATAATTAGGGAAAGTAGCCACATCATTACCAAACATAGCAGAAGTGTCGGAAAATTGTGTTCCCGTTAGCTGCATACCATCACCTGAATCACCCACAAAACGTATGATTACCGATTCCAATATTTCTTGAGGATTCTCTGTTTTAGCTTCCATCATGATCGGGATTAATAGTTGGATATGTAAAAAAGATACCCATGTTTATATAAATATCAAATTTATATTCTACATAATCAAGTAAACATGACATTTATCATTTATTAGCACTTACTTGAGTTCTATTTTTGCGTATATTTAAGTATTCAAATTAGAAGAAATGGCTATCATAATTACAGATGAATGTATAAACTGCGATGCTTGTATTTCAGAATGTCCTAACAACGCAATTTATGAGCCGGACCAGGAATGGGCCTATTCAGATGAAACTGCCCTCACTGGCACCGTTACAACTCCAGATGGGAGAGAAGTAGATGCTGATACCGAAAACGAACCTATTTCGGATGAGTTCTACTACATTGTTCCCGATAAATGTACAGAATGCAAAGGATTTCATGAGGAACCACAATGCGCTTCTGTATGTCCCGTAGATTGTTGCGTGCCAGATGACGAATATGTTGAAACTGAAGAGCACCTCCTTGGAAAAAAGGCTTGGTTGCATGGTGAATGATAGTTTGGAGTAAAAGCATATACTCGCAAGATGTTTTAGATATTCGGTAATTTAGAACCATTATCTAATTTGAAATTACCACCCTTTATTTACTACAAATAGAGGGTGGTTTTTTTATTAAAGTACTGCCTGTAAATTCTGGATCTTAAGAAACATATAAAGGTGATTTAAGATCCTACGTTTTATTGAGATAAAATTCAATTATCTGACGAATTAAGTAACTGACAAATGTCATAGTTTGCCACATAGAGGAATACTACTTTTAGCAAATTACACAAGTTACAATAGGTTCATTCTCAGCATCAAGGAATAGGAAACAACTATCAGAATAATGTTGCGAAGGATCATAAAAATAAGGGGTCTTTAATAAAATAGGTTCACCATGAAAAAAGAATTTCCAAAACTAATATGTGATGCCAATGAGGCAGTAGCGAGAATTGCTCACAAAACCAATGAGGTATGTGCTATATATCCCATCACTCCAGCCTCACCTATGGGGGAGCATGTCGATGTTTTTAGCTCAGAGGGGCAAAAAAATATTTGGGGCAACATTCCAAGGATCGTAGAAATGCAGAGTGAGGGAGGAGCTGCCGGGGCCGTGCATGGCTCGCTACAGGCGGGTGCGTTAACGACCACGTTTACTGCTTCTCAGGGATTATTATTAATGATCCCAAATATGTACAAGATCGCTGGAGAGTTGTTGCCATCTGTCATCCATGTTGCGGCCAGGACTGTGGCCACACATGCCTTATCTATTTTTGGAGATCATTCGGATGTCATGGCTACAAGGCAAACGGGATTTTCAATGATGTTCGGAAGTTCTGTGCAGGAGGCGATGGATTTTGCATTAATTACCCAAGCGGCAACCCTTCGTACCAGGGTCCCCTTTTTAAATATTTTTGACGGCTTTAGGACGTCTCATGAGATCTCTAAAATTGATTCAATTCCTGATAATATCATAAAGGCCATGATGCCCGAGGATAAGATCATGGATCATAAAAACAGATCCTTAGATCCAGACCATCCGGTGATTCGGGGAACCTCTCAAAACCCGGATGTTTTCTTCCAGGCACGTGAAGCTGCCAACCCACAGTATGATAGAGTACCTGGTGTTGTAAAGGAGGTTATGGATGAATTCTATAAACATACAGGTCGTCGTTACAATCTGTTCGATTATATGGGACATCCGGAGGCAGAAAGGGTTATCATCATTATGGGCTCCGGTGAAGGTGCCGTAAGAGAAACGGTTGAAACCCTTGTAGATCAAAACGAAAAAGTAGGTGCACTGTTTGTTCGCCTATATCGTCCTTTTGCCATTGAATATTTCCTTGAACAATTACCAGAAACGATAAAGAAAATTGCCGTATTAGACAGGACCAAAGAACCCGGTAGTATAGGCGAACCCCTTTATCTTGATGTGATTACAGCTTATGTAGAGAGCAACCGAAGTATGCCTTCTATTATAGGTGGCAGATATGGTTTGTCTTCCAAGGAATTCAATCCTGCCATGGTAAAAGGAATATTTGATGAATTATTGAAAGAAAAACCCAAAAATCATTTTACCATCGGAATTAATGATGATCTGGGCCATACGAGCCTGGAATACAATCCGGTATTTAAAACCAGAAAGACTACTTTTAATTGTATGTTTTATGGCTTAGGTTCTGACGGGACCGTAGGAGCCAACAAGAACTCCATAAAAATTATTGGAGATACCACGGACAACTATGTACAGGGATATTTTGTGTACGACTCTAAAAAGGCCGGGGCACAGACCATATCGCATTTGCGTTTTGGTCCACAGCCAATTTTCTCATCTTATTTAATCAACACTGCCGATTTTATAGCCTGTCATCAGTTTAATTTTATTGAAAAATACGATGTGCTAAGTCACATCAAAAAAGGAGGTACGTTCTTACTAAATTCACCTTTTTCAAAAGATGAAATATGGGATAAATTACCTCGTATCATGCAAGAGGAGATCATTGAAAATGAATTGAATTTTTATGTGGTTGATGCTACCAAAGTGGCACATGAGGCCAAACTTGGCAAACGCACCAATACGGTTTTACAAACCTGCTTCTTTGCCATTTCAGGTATTTTACCCAAAGAGGAAGCCATTGAAAAAATTAAGAATGCAATTGTTAAATCGTATTCCCACAAAGGGGATAAGGTGGTGAAAATGAATTTTAATGCGGTTGATACCTCTTTAGAACATCTTCAAAAGGTATCGTATCCTCAAAAGACCACCAATGATAGGGGCTTAAAATCCATTATGTCCGGAGAACCTGATCCTTTCGTTAAGGAAGTGCTGGGTAAAATTCTGGCAGGCAGGGGAGATGAATTACCCGTTAGTTTTTTTCCAATAGACGGAACTTTCCCAACAGGGACCACTCAATATGAAAAACGGGGTATAGCCGACTTTATCCCTATCTGGGATTCAGAGGAGCTATGCACCCAATGCAACAAATGCGTTGTTATTTGTCCGCATGCAGCTATCCGGGCTAAGGTAGTAGCTAATGAAACCCTGGCAGATGCACCGACTTCCCTTAAAAGGAGTCCAGCTAAAGGCAGACCTTTTACCAGTGAAACAGAGTCGTATATTTTACAGGTATCGCCCGAAGATTGTACGGGTTGCGATCTATGTGTGGCCGTTTGTCCGGCAGAAAGCAAAGAAATTCCAGATTTCAAAGCTATCAATATGAGGAAAAAACTGGAGAATGATGTTTTGGAAAATACACATTGGAACTATTTTTCAAAACTTCCGGAATATGATCGTACCGCTTTGCAAATTACCAATGTGAAAGGTTCACAATTTTTGGAACCTTTATTTGAGTTCTCTGGTGCCTGTTCAGGATGCGGTGAAACTCCCTACATTAAATTACTGACCCAGTTATTTGGAGATAGTATTTTGATAGCGAATGCAACCGGATGTTCTTCAATTTATGGAGGAAATTTACCGACTACCCCTTATAAAACCAATAAAGATGGCAGGGGACCTGCCTGGGCCAACTCCTTGTTTGAGGATAATGCCGAGTTTGGATTTGGTATGAAACTGGCACTGACCAAAAAACAAGAAATCGCCGTTGGATTATTAAAATCATTGGAAAAAGAAGTTGGTACCGATTTGGTAGCCGCTATTCTTAATAACCCAGAGGAAGATGAATCTCAACGCAAAGAGAAATTTAAACAACTCGATGAACTCAATGAGGTATTATCTAAACATCAGGACCTTCCGGATGCTAAAAAATTAATGAACCTAACAGAATACCTCAGGAAAAAGGCAGTTTGGGTCTTAGGGGGCGATGGATGGGCTTATGATATTGGATATGGCGGCGTAGATCACGTCCTTGCTTCAGGGGAAGATATAAATATTATGGTATTAGATACCGAGGTGTATTCCAATACAGGCGGACAAACCTCCAAAGCGACACCTTTAGGGGCTAGTGCCAAGTTTTCAGTCTCCGGTAAAAGAACCGGGAAAAAGAGCTTAGCATTGCAAGCTGTTTCATATGAAAACGTTTATGTTGCCCAGGTAGCTCTTGGAGCAAAAGACATGCAAACTCTCAGGGCTATTGAAGAGGCCGCAGCATATCCAGGACCTTCCCTAATTGTTGCCTATTCGCATTGTGGAGAACATGGATATGATCTGAAAGATGGAGCGTTGCATCAGGAAAGAGCTGTTGAAACAGGCTACTGGCCACTATTTAGATTTGATCCTTCCAAACCCAAAGGGAAGAAGTTCAAACTAGATTCTAAAGCGCCTAGTAGACCTTTACAGGATTTTATGTATAAAGAGACACGCTTTACCAGAGTCGTCAAGGACGATCCTAAATTGGGAGCAGCGTTGTTAAAACAAGCACAGGAAGAAGTAGATACTAAATGGGAACGATTAGAACTTTTTAGAAGTATGTAGGTTCATTTTCTCCCTTGGTAAGAAGTATATGTATAGTAAGAACAAATCTGGTTAAACCAAAAATTTTAAAAAGATGGAAGCCTTAGCAAACAATTATTTTGACGAAGCAATCCGGAAAATGACACAGGCTAGTAAGGAGCTATATAGACCTGAAGAAGATGTTGTATCTTATTTGGTTTGTAAAAATGCCCAAAGTGCCATTCATAATTTTCTAAAAGGATACCTATTAAGAAACGGGATAGAAACGGAAGAAAACGAGACTATTAACGAGATGTACAGTCGTTGCAAGAAAATCAACAATCGATTTGAAAAGGTAAATCTTGCAGGGTTCGATTGTCAATACCATGATCTGGCATCACGATTTTGTGATGGTGCGGAGAAAGTGAGCCGATGTTTTAATATCGCCGATAGTCTGGATTCATTTCTCAGGGAGGAGAAAATCATTAACTAGGAGCTATATAAA